>DASTDR010000277.1:0-4426 GCA_035710265.1 Gemmatimonadales bacterium
CGAGCGGTTGCACCGCTTTAATACTGAAGCCGGATACTACCTGCCGGACCGCGAGTCGAGTTCGTCCCATCTCGCATAGGCGTCGAGGATCTCCTGCTCCAGGGCACCGAGCCGCGCCAGCGTTTGGTGAATCACCTCCGCCGTTTCCTTGTAGAAATCCGGAGCGGCCGCTGCCGCGTTCAGCCGCTCCTGCTCGAGCTCCATCGCGGTGATGCGCGCTGGCAGTTCCTCTAGGTCCCGCTGCTCGCGGTAGGACGGCTTGCGGCTCGCCGCGGGCGGCACTGACTCGGCTGGCGCGGCAGCCTGGGTTCTCGGCGTTGACGACGGAGGCGGCAGTGGCGCCGCATGCCGGCGCTGCCGCAGCCAATCGGTATAGCCGCCGATGTACTCGCGCACGCGGCCCTCCCCTTCGAAGACAAGCGTGCTCGTCACCACGTGATCGATGAAAGCGCGGTCATGGCTCACCAGTAGCAGGGTCCCCGGCCAGTCGATCAACAGCGCCTCGAGCAGCTCGAGCGTCTCGATGTCGAGATCGTTGGTCGGCTCGTCGAGGACCAGCAGATTTGCCGGCCGTGTGAACAGTCTGGCCAGCAGCAGACGGTTGCGCTCGCCACCTGACAGCGCCTTCACGGGCGACGCCGCGCGCTCCGGGAGAAACAGGAAGTCGCGCAAGTAGCCATGGACGTGCCGCGGCTCGCCGTTCACGATGACGGTGTCGTGGCCGTCGGCGACAGTGTCGAAGACGGTTCGTTCCGGATCGAGCTGCTCGCGCTGCTGATCGTAGTACGCCACCGCGACGTTCGTGCCGCGGCGGATGTCACCGGAATCCGGCTCCAGTTTGCCAATCAGCATCCGCAGCATCGTCGTTTTCCCGGAGCCGTTCGGCCCGATCAACCCGACCCGGTCACCGCGCATCACGCGAACGGATGCGTCCGCGACGACAGCCCGCCCGCCGAATGCCTTGGAGACGGCTGAGGTCTCGATCACCAGCTGGCCGGATCCGTCGCCACTGACCGCCTGGAGCCGCGCCATGCCAGGTTGTGCCCGGCGCGCCGCACGCTGGCTCCGCATCGCCAGCAACGCGCGCACTCTGCCCTCATCCCGTGTGCGCCGGGCCTTGATACCCTGGCGCAGCCAGGCTTCCTCGCCGGCAAGCCGCTTGTCGAATTTCGCCTGCTGTGCCGCCTCGTTCGCGAGCGCCGCTTCCTTGTTGCGAAGGAAGGCTGCGTAATCGCCAGGCCAGGACGAGAGGCGGCCGCGATCGAGCTCGACGATCCGGGTGGCGACGCGCTGCAGGAAGACGCGGTCGTGCGTCACGAACGTGATCGCGCCCGGGTAATCGATCAGAAACGTCTCCAGCCATGTCATCGCCTCGATGTCCAGATGGTTCGTGGGCTCGTCGAGCAGCAGCAGATCCGGCTCGCCGACGAGGGCGCGCGCCAGCAGCACGCGCCGCCGCCAGCCTCCCGACAGCGCCGCGACGCAGGCGCCAGCGTCAAGGTCAAGTCGCGACAACACCTGCTTCACGCGCGTCTCGCGTTGCCACTCCTCTTCGCCTCCCGTGCCGAGCCCGTCGGCGACCACCTCGGACACCGGCCGGGAATCCCGGAGCACCACGTCCTGCGGGAGCCGGCCGATGCGTAGCGCGGGCTGACGCCAGACACTGCCGCTGTCCGGCTCCAGCTCGCCGCCGATGATGCGAAGCAGGGTGGACTTGCCGGTGCCGTTGCGGCCGATCACGCAGACACGCTCCCCGGCGTCGACCTGCAGGTTCGCATTGTCGAGCAGCGGGAGGTGGCCATACGCGCTGGAGACGTGGTCAAGGCTGACGAGCGGCATCCTCCGGTTCCGTTACGACGGGTGCTCGCGGATGGCGGACAGGAAGATGGGGCCGAGGTCCTCGGCCTTGCGCGCGCCGATCCCTTTGACCGAGCGGAGCGCGTCGAGGGAGACTGGCCTGAGGCGAGCCATCTCGCGGAGCGTGGCGTCGTGAAAGATGACGTACGGGGGCACGCCACGCTGGCGCGCGGTCTCGAGCCGGACCGCGCGAAGCCGTTCGAACAGTGCGCGGTCGACGTCTTCCCACGATTGCGTCTCGACGCGCGACCGTGTCCGCGGCGCGTCCCTGCGCGCGGCGCGCTGCCTGGCGAGCGTCAACCCGGGACAGCTCGTCTCGTCCCTCAGCAGCGCCAGTCCTTTCGGCGTCAGCGCCAGCACGGCGTACGGATCATCGGTCATGCGCAGCAGGCCGAGGGCCGTGAGCTGCTGGATGTAGCCGCGGACTTCGGATGCGGCAGCGCCGCGCAGCAGCCCGAAGGTGCTCAGCCTGTCATGCGCCTTGGCGATCACCTGTTCGCTGGCGTGGCCGCGCAGCACGTTTGCCACGTGCAGCGCGCCGAACCGTTGTCCGACGCGCGCAACGCACGAGAGGATCTGCCGCGCCACGACGACTGGCTCCTCCGCCGTCTCGAGCTCGTCGAGGCAATAATCACAGGCGCCGCAGTTGTCGGGCGCGTAGCCGTCGCCGAAGTACTCCGCGAGATGGCGGTGGCGGCAGCCGACGCTGGCGGCGTAGCGTTCCATCTGACGCAGTAGCGCGAGGCTCGCGTCCGTCAGCTCACCGTTGCCCTCCAGCATGAGGCGCCAGCGCATGAAGTCGGCGGCCGAGTAGATCAGCAGGCACTCGGCTTCGAGACCGTCTCGTCCCGCGCGTCCCGACTCCTGCTGATAGTGCTCAACGGACCGAGGTGCGCCCGCATGGACCACGAAGCGCACGTTCGACCGGTCGATGCCCATGCCGAACGCCACCGTCGCGACGATGACGTCGATGCGCTCAGAGATGAACGCGTCCTGGTTCCTGGTACGCTCGGCCTCGCCGAGCCCCGCATGGTACGGAAGCGCGGGAACGCCTTCGGCGGTCAGCCACGCAGCCAGCGCATCGACCTCGCGCCGCGCCGTGCAGTAGATGATCCCGGCCTCCTGAGGGTGGCGCGCCAGAGTGTCGAGCAGCTGCCGCTTCAGCGCGGCACGCGGCAGCGCGCGGTAGACGAGGTTCGGCCGATCGAACGATCCGACGAGCTCGATGGGATCCACCAGACCGAGCTGCGTGGCGATGTCGCGCCGCACCCTCGTGGTGGCCGTCGCGGTGTAGGCGTGCACGCTGATCCCGGGCAGCCGCTGCCGAAGCTGCGCCAGATGCCGGTACTCCGGCCTGAAGTCGTGTCCCCACTGGCTGATGCAGTGCGCTTCATCAACCGCCACGAAGCTGACGCCACATGTCGCGAGCAGCGTCAGAAAGCTCTCGCTCCCCTCACCCACCAGCCGCTCGGGGGAGACGTACAACAGGCGGTAGCGGCCATCGCGAAGACCTGCGACTGCGCCCGCTTTCTCCGGGGGCGTGAGCGAGCTGTTGTACAGCACAGCGGGCACTCCGTTGCCAACCAGCGTGTCCACCTGGTCTTTCATCAGCGAGATCAGCGGGGACACCACGACCGCGAGTCCAGGGCGCACGAGCGCCGGAGCCTGGAAGCAGAGCGACTTGCCGCCGCCGGTGGGCAGCACGACCAGCGAGTCGCGCCGACCGAGCACTGCCTCCATCGCTTCGCGCTGAAGTGGCCGGAACGTGGAGTACCCCCAGTACCGTGCCAGGGCGTCTTCGAGGGGTGAGTTGGGCAACCGTTGTGATGATCCCACGGCTGCGGCCCATCCGGGCACGTCGCCCTGACGCTAATGCCCAGGTGGAGACGAGCGACGGCCGGCACTCACGACTTTGGGGCTCGCTCCGAGGACAACATGGGCCACAATCAAAACGTGTGATTGGGCTGGACCCGCGTCAACAACGATCGGTTGGCCCAAAGGAGGTAGCAGTGACGGGAACAATTCGTACGTTGCGAGTCGACAAGGGGTTCGGTTTCATCAAGGACAGTTCGGGAAACGAATACTTTTTCCATCAGAGCGCGATCTACGGCGAAGGGATCGGGGATCTGCGCGAGGGCGACAGTGTCGAGTTCGATGTCGGGCAGGGACCGAAGGGCCCTCGGGCCGAGAACGTCAAGCGCACGTCGACCTAGCCGCTGCGCGCGTGGGAACTCCTCGGCGAGACGCGCGCGCCGGATCGCACCGACAGCAGGCTGACGCGGCGCCGACGAATATCTGTTCTGGCGAACGGCACGCCGCCGGAAATGGTCGCACGCGGAAATGTCACAACAAATGTCACTTCGGCCGCACGGGCCCGAAGACTTCGGCATTTGCCGAGGAGAAGCCGTCAGCAAATGAGAATGGGCTTGAGAACTCGCGTTCCTGCGGGAAGTGCAGGCATTCCAGCTCGGAAACGACTGGAATGATTGACGTCCCGCCGGAGTGCGACCCGGGTTCCGAAGGTGGCTGGGTGTTCGGGACGATTTCCGCAACTGGCTCATTCGTGCGG
>DASTDR010000278.1:0-9243 GCA_035710265.1 Gemmatimonadales bacterium
GGAAGCCGAGTCGGGCGGCATCGCCGAGCTCGACCCCGGCGCGCTGACGCGCGAGAAGAAGCGTCTGATCGAGGAAGCGAGCGGCGGGCTGCTTTCGTTCTTGACCAGCACGGTGGGGCTCGACGCCGTGGCAGGGCATGAGGGCGCCAAGGCGCTGCTGCGGGAGACGGCCGCCGCCTTGCGCCAGGGGCGCCTCGGACGTCGTGCCGATGGGCTTTCTCGTCTGTGGTCCGGTAGGCACGGGCAAGAGCTTTATGGTGCGCTGCTTCGCCGCCGAGATCGGTATCCCCGTCGTGGAGCTGCTCAACTTCCGCTCGATGTGGCAGGGACAAACGGAGGCGAATCTCGAGCGCATTCTCGGCTTGCTCGATGCGCTGGGACCCGTCGCCGTGGTGGTGGACGAAGCGGATGCGGCGCTCGGCAACCGCGAGCAACGCGGCGCCGATTCCGGGGTTTCGGAGCGCGTGTTCGCGTCGCTGGCGGCATTCATGGGAGACACGCGGCGGCGCGGCAAAGTGATCTGGTTCCTGATGACGAGCCGGCCCGATCTCGTGCCGGTGGACCTGAAGCGCCAGGGGCGCGCCGAGGAGCACATCGCGCTGTTTCCGCCCGCGACGGCGCAGGAGCGCGCGCTCGTGTTCGAGAGCCTCCGGACGCGCCTCAATATTCCGCTCGAGCAGGGCCTCGATGCGGCGGCCGTGTTCAGTGAAGTGCCGCATCCGATGTCCCCCGCCGATATCGAGGCGGTCCTGGTACGCGCGTCCCGCCGCATGGCGATTGAGCAGAAGCCGGCGCTCACGGCTCCACTGCTGCGCGAGCTCATTGGCGATTTTCAGCCGCCCGCCTACCCGATGGAACTCGAGTATCAGCGGCTGATTGCCGCGTTCGAATGCACGAGCCGGCAGCTGTTACCGGCCGATCTGGCCGCGCTCCCGCACGAGCAGATCGCCGAGCGGCTGACACAGCTGCGGGCGGCGATGGGACAGGCGCGAGGAGGGTGGTGATGGTACGCGGTCTCCTTCTACTATATGCGCTGGCGCTCGGCTGCCGCAGCAACGCCGGTCGAGGCGCGGACGCCGGGAATGGGGCGGTCGCAGACGATCACGAGCTGGCCGCACCGGCGGAGCATCCTGACAGTCACGCGGCAGCAGAGGCCGAACAGGCGATGACTGGCCACGTAACGGAGGATCCGCATCTGCGGCTCACACCGCTGCGCCCTCCAGCGCCCGGCGATTCGGCGCGGGCCGCGAGGATTCTCACGACCATGCAGAGCGAGCTGGCGCGGTATCGCGACATCCGCGCCGCCGAGGCTGACGGATTCCGCCAGTACATCCCGGCAGGCGGCGCCCCTGTGCAGCATTTGACCAAGATCCGCTGGGCACTTCAGTCGAGGAACGGGCTGGATCCGGCTCGGCCGACCTCACTGTTGTACGAGCGCGCCCCGGACGGGAGTCTGACGCTGGTCGGTGCGATGTTCACGGCGCCGCCGCAGACCAGCATAGCGGAGCTCGACGCGCGGCTGCCGCTCAGTGTGACCCGCTGGCACCAACACATCAATTGGTGTCTGCCGGGCGGATCGCCTGCCGAGGCGCGGCGCCGCTGGCTCGAGACCAAAGACGGACGCCCGGTGTTCGGGCCAAAGTCTCCGATTGCAACGGAAGCCGCATGCCAAGCCGTGGGGGGGCGATTTCGTCCACGGTTATTCGGCTGGATGGTCCACGTGATGGCGTTCGCGGGGGACGATCCCTGGAACGCGCATCAGCACTAGCGTCGCTTGACGGTCCATGCGCCGCACGGTAGCACTAGGACCGACGCTAAACCTCTTCGAGGAATGACTATGCGACGTGCTGCCAGTCTTCTCGCCGTCATCATGGTGTTGCCGGTCGTGCTGTTCGCGCAGGCCGGCTCGATCCGGGGTCGCGTGACCGATGCGGCGGGCGCGCCGCTCGCCCGTGCGAGCATTTCCGCTGAAGGCTCGGGGCTTCGCGCCGAGAGCGACGAGCAGGGTCGCTACGAGATCCGGGATCTGTCGGCAGGGACCTACACCGTGCGCGTGCGAATTCTCGGCTATGTGCCACAGTCCGCGCGTGTGACGGTAGGCGCCGGGGGCCCCGTGACTCAGGACTTCAGGCTCGTCGAGCAGGCGATCGCGCTTTCGCCGGTCGACGTGACGGTCGGGTCGCGCGCGCGTCACAGCGCGGCCGAAGAGCTGGCGGTGCCGGTGGACGTCTTCACCTCTGAAACCATGAAGCTGCAGGGCGCCACTGAGACTGGGCAGATCCTCCAGGCGCTCTCGCCGTCGGTGAACTTCCCGCATCAGAGTGTCACCGACGCGACCGATATCGTGCGTCCGTTCACGTTGCGCGGCCTCGCCCCTGATCACACGCTCGTGCTCGTGAACGGGTGGCGCCGCCATCAGACCGCGCTGGTGAACACGTTCGCGTACGGGACCGGCGCCGGATCGAGCGGCGTCGACTTGAACGCGATCCCGTCGAGCGCCGTCGACCGGATCGAAGTGCTGCGTGACGGGGCCTCGGCGCAGTACGGCTCCGACGCGATCGCCGGCGTGGTGAACATGGTGCTCAAGGAAGGGCAGCTCACCCCGTTCCTCAATACCAGCGTGGGGCAGTATTCCCCGAATGACTACCGCGCCGACGGCACCACGGTAAACGTGAACGGCGGTTTCGGCTTCGCGATCGGGCGGGGCTCCCTGGGCATTTTCGGGGAGTTCCTCGATCGCCAGCCCACGAACCGCGCCTGGGCGGACATCTACGAGGACGGGGGCACGGGCGTCACCGACTCGATCGTCGATGGCCAGGTGGTGATCAAGCGCAATCCCGCGCCGCAGCCGAGTCATCACTGGGGCGACGGGCTGGAACGCGACCTGCTGACGATGGCGAACCTGCGGCTGCCGCTCAACGATCAGGGCACGACCGAGTTTTACAGCTTTGGCGGCTACAGCTATCGCGAGGGTACGGGGAATGGGTACCGGCGCTGCGCGGTCAACTGCGCGAGCTTCATCCAGAACCGCACCTGGTCCGAGATCTTCCCGCTCGGCTACCTCCCGGAATTCGCGCCCCGAGTGACCGATTACTCGATCGCCGGCGGCGTTCGCGCCGCGACGGGCGGCTGGTCGATCGACATCGGCACGTCGTACGGCTTCAACCGCTTCGATTACCGCGTGCGCAACACGCTCAACGTGTCGTTGGGTCCATGCCTCGATCCGGCGAATCCGTGCGCGCCGGGCCCTGACAGCACGTTCGGCACCGGTGACGAGATCGCGAATCAAACGTCGTTCTTTGCCGGGCGACTGGAGCGCGACGAGGTCTCGCTCGGCATCAACGCCACGAAATCGGTGACGATGGGCCTGCCCGCCCCGGTGAACGTCGCGGTGGGCGCCGCGTTCCGGCGCGAAGGGTATCAGATCTCCAGGGGGGAGCTGGCGTCATACATCGACGGCAATCACCTGGGTCCCGACTCGAGCGACGGGCGCCCCTATTCGCAGGTGTTCCCGGGGTTCCGGCCCGCCGACGAGTCGAACTCGAATCGAACCAACTTCGGCGTCTACGCCGATCTCGAGACCAACCTGAGTCCCAAGCTCCTGGCAAACGTGGCGGGGCGGTTCGAGGACTATTCGGACTTCGGGTCTCTGTTCACCGGGAAGGGCGCGGTGCGGTTCCAACCCTCGCCACGGTTCACGGTCCGGGCCGCGGTCAGCACGGGGTTCCGGGCGCCGGGGCTGGGCCAGTCGCACTTCAGCCACGTCACGACGAACGTGATCGGCGGGGTGGTGACGGATGTCCTGATCGTGCCCGTGGGTGACAGCGCGGCGCGCCTGTTCGGCTCCAAGCCGCTGCAGGCGGAAAAGTCCGTGAACCTGAGCGCGGGGTTCGCCTTCAGCCCCAGCGACAACGTCACGCTCACGGTCGACGCCTTCCAGATCCGCCTCAACGACCGCATCCTGCTCGGCGCCACGTTCGACGACAGCGTCAGCCTGGCGCTGCTCGCGGCAAACGGGTTCACCAACGTGGGTGGAATTCAGTACTTCACCAACGGGCTGGATACCAGGACGCAGGGTCTGGATCTCACCGCCGATCTGCGCCGTCCCCTGGGAACCGGCACGCTCAACGTCACGGCCGCGGTGAACTACACCAGGAACAAGATCGTGTCGGTCGATCCGCTGCCCGCCGTTCTCGATACGACGCCGTCGACCGAGCCGGGAATCATCGATTCGGTGACCTACATCGGCATCACCGAGGAGCGGCCTGACTGGCGTGGCACGCTGACCGGCCAGTATTCATCGGGCCGGTTCCACTCCTTGCTGCGCGCTTCGTACTACGGCAAGTTCTCCTCGGCGCAACCCGGGTTCTGCGACCTGTGCCGGGAGCGCTACGGGTCCAAGACGCTGTTCGACGCGGAGATCGGATATCGGTTCGCGAGCGTGGACCTTGCGATCGGCGTGCGCAACCTGTTCGATACGTATCCGGACAGCCCGAGCTCGCAGGTGATCGTGGACGCGTTCGGCGACCGGTCGATGGACTTCAACAACAACTTCGGGACGTTCCCCTGGGCGGCGGCGTCGCCGTTCGGCTACAACGGGCGGTACCTGTACGCCCGGGCGGAAATGACTCTCTTGAAGTAGCTGGCTGTCTCACGCTCTTGATCGAGGAGGAATTGCTATGGCCGCCAACCGCTTTCTGAGCCTTGCTGTGCTCGCCGGGCTGCTCTACGGCGTGCCCGCGGCGGCGCAGAACGGCCGGGTTCGAGGAACCGTGCGTGACGCGAGTGGAGAGCCGCTCTCCGGCGTGACGATCCGGACGCAAGGCCCGGGCGCCGCGCGGCGCGCGACGACGGGACCGGACGGGACCTATCGCATCGACAACTTGACCCCTGGCACCTACGCGGTTTCGGCCTCCCTGCCCGGCCTGCGCACGCAGGCCCAACAGGATGTGCAGGTCGCAGCGGATGCCGAAGCCGTCGTCGACTTCGTGATGCAGGCACTCCAGCTCGAGGCGGTGACGGTCACCGCCATGCTGCGCGAACAGCGTCTCGCGGACGTACCGTTCTCGATTGCGGCGCCGACCGATCAGGCGTTGCGGCTGCGCGGCGCTGAAAACATCGAAGCCGTGGCCCAGAACGTCGCAGGCTTCAGCGTGCAAAACCTCGGCCCGGGCCAGAGCCAGCCGGCGATTCGTGGCGCTTCATCGGGTCAGATCGCGCGCGACCAGCCCGGCGTGAAAGAAGACGTCGGCGCCTACCTCGACGACGCCGTGGTGTCGCTCTCGCTGTTTACGCCGGACCTCGATCTCTTCGACGTGGGCCGCGTCGAGGTGCTGCGGGGACCACAGGGCACGCTGTATGGCGCGGGCTCGCTCGCGGGCACGGTGCGCTACATCAGCAATCAGCCCGAGATCGGCTCGAGTAACACGTTCGGTGAAGTCGGCATGAATTGGATCGATGGTGGCGATCCCGGCACGGTGGCGCGGCTCGGCTTCAATGTTCCCCTGGGCGACAAGGCGGCCGCCCGCATCGTGGGATACAGCTCGCATACCGGCGGCTACATGGACGCGGTGCAGCCTACTCTGACGACCGACGAGAACATCAATAGCAGTGAGCGCACCGGAGTGCGCGCGGCGCTCCGTCTCTCGCCCAGCTCGAAGTTTACGATCACGCCGCGTGTCGTGTACCAGCAGGTCCAGGCGGACGGTTGGAATCGAATCGACGCTTTCAACATCCTGTCCAATCCGTACACCACGACCCGCCCGCCGACACAGCTGGGTGAGCGTGAGTTGTTCACACAGACTCGCGAGCCGTTCACCGACAAGTTTTTCCTCGCGGACGTGAAGCTCGAGGCGGACGTCGGGTCGGCGAAACTGACGTCGGTCACGACCTACATGCATCGCGACATCACCGTCGTTCGTGATGGCGCTGCCCTGTCGGCCAGCGTGACCGGAGGGACGATCGGTCTGCCGGAGTCGATCTACACGCTCGACGCGCCATTCACCGACGCGACGCTCTCGAAGGTCTGGACGCAGGAAGTTCGGCTCTCAGGCGCCGCAAGCAAGCTGCGCTGGGTGATCGGCGGCTTCTACAGTGCGAACTCGCGCGATTACGGGCAGGATGTATACTCCCCCGGCTTCGATACTGCGGCCGCGCCGATCCTCGGGGCGCCGGACGGATTCACTCAAGGGCTGCGCGCGGGCAAAGACCACTTGTTCTGGTCGGATCTCAACAACGAGTTGAAGCAGGGCGCGCTGTTCGGGGAGGCCACGTACGCCGTCACGCCCAAGCTCGATCTGACCGGGGGTCTGCGGTACTACAACTTCAACGAAGACCGCGGACTGATTTTCGACGGAATTTACACGAACGACAACACCGGAACCGCGCTGGTGACCGATACGGGTACCACCAAGGCCGACGGCATCGTTCCACGCGTCATCGCGAGCTACAAGGTTTCCCCGTCGTTGACGCTGAACGCTCAAGCGTCCCAGGGGTTCCGGCTGGGCGGCATCAACGATCCGCTCAACACGGCCATCTGCTCGCCCGCCGACCTGGCAACCTTTGGCGGGCGGGGGTCATGGGAAGACCAGACGGCGTGGAACTATGAAGCCGGGGTAAAGTCACAGTTCCTGGGCGGGCGCGGCAGCCTCAACCTGTCCGCATTCTACATGGACATCCGTAACCTGCAGCTCAACGTGACGGCAGGATCCTGCTCGTCGCGACTCGTGTTCAATGCGCCAAAAGCGGTGAGCCAGGGCCTCGAGGTCGAGATAACCGCGGCTCCGAGCGCGAACTTCGATTTCGCGCTCGCGGCCGGGTTCAACAATGCCGAGTTGCGCTCGACGCTTTACTCCGTGGACACGCTTGGCGATTCGAGCGTGGTCTCCGGCGTTCAGTCGGGTAACCGCCTGCCCAGCGTCCCGAAGATTCAACTGACCGGCGCCCTGACCTATGGCTGGGATGTCTGGCAGGGCTCGCGCCTGTCCATCACCGGCAGCTTCCAGCATGTCGGTTCACGTTACACGGCGATCGACGACCAGGGGAACGGTGTCTGTCTGGCCGGTGTCACCACTTGCCCGTTCGGAACGGTCGACATGACCAAATTCGAGGTGGACGGTGGCGCGACGATCGGTGGTCCCCTGACGCAGGACATCTTCCAGTTCGATCCGCTGCTGCCGGCTTACACGCTGCTCAACGTGCGTCTCGGTGTGCGGAAGTCGAGCTGGGACGTCGGCTTGTTCGTGAACAACCTGACGGACGAGCGGGCGTTCCTCGCGCTCGATCGTGAGCGCGGAACCCGGGCGCGAGTGGGATACCTGACGAATCAACCGCGTACGATGGGTGTGTCACTGAGGTTCGATTACTAGCAGCTGATCACGCAGATCTACGACGGATTCTCGCAGAAAAAAGACCGCCGGAGCCTCCTCCAGCGGTCTTTCTGCGTTAGATCGGGCCGATCTGCCCGATCTGTGGCTACATCCGCGCGCCGGCCATTCCTGCGCCGACTCCTGCCTCCTCCGTATAGAACTTCGCGCCTGCCACCGTTGCCAATGGGACGCTGACAAGGGCGACGAGGGTCGATATGATCGCGATGTTGTGAGGAGGATACTCCGCCGGCCAATTGAACAAATTCACCAAAAGAATGCCGAGGAACCAAGCTGCGACGCCGACCTTGGCCGCTGTGCCGGGTCCCGCGCCAAACCGGGGCCGCATTGCTGCATACAGCCAAACCAGAAATACGCCCGCGACAAAGTCGAGGAAGACAAACCACGGAATCTGTGCGGTGGTCATGGCCGGCCGGTTCATCGCCGCCATTGCCGCCGCCATGTCGTCCTTGAGCACGATCCCATACAGCACCGTATCCACCACATTCAGGACGACACCCGCGATCAGGCCGCCGACGATCACTTTCTGCATGTTGATCTTCGCCATCGTTTCACCCCTCCAGACGAGAGGACAACGAGGACCTCGGGAGCTTCCAACCGCGCCACGGTAGGCGATGAGCAGGGAATCGTCAAGTCATAACACGTTCAGCACTGCCATGAGACCGCCCATTCCGTCCGGCACGGTGGCCACGCCACCCGGCACGACCCAGTCCTTTCCGTCCACGACCAGGTTGAAGTAGTACACGCCAGAGGTGAGCTGCAGCGTCGTCTCCCAGATGTCATCGCCGGCGTCGCGCAACGCAGTCGGAGTCCACGCGTTCCAATTGCCGGCAATGGCCAGCGATCTCGCGCCCGGCATGCGGAAACGGACGACGAGCTGCTCGCCGCGCCGCTGCGCGATCAGCGGCTGGAGGATTGGCTTGGGGGGCGTGGCAGGCGCGGCCCGGAAGGCGCGCCGAGTGCTGAACAGCCTGGCGCCGGCGGCGAAATAGCCGGCACGCGGCAGGCCCTGATACGGATCGGCGAGGTACGTCCCGCCGGATCCTTCCAGTGCGATCGTCGGAGATACGTAGTACTGGAAGACGACGCTGCCGGCACCGCTCGACCCGTACGTGGAGCTCAGCCGCGCGCTCAGCCATGTGGACGCGACGACTCGACCACGGTCGTAGTTGAGCCCGCCGACCACGTCGGTGTACCAGGCGCCCTCGAGGCGATTGCCCTCGATCGTGAGTGTCAGCTGAGCCGGTACATCGGTTGGTGTCCACCATCCGCGTCCGCGCAGCCGCAGCGACGTCACACCGGGTACGCCTTCAATCGCACCGGCGATCGCGCCGATCCCCGCCGCCGCCCCGCCTTCACCCTTCCTGCCTGTGGCGCTCCAGATGGTTTCCAGCACGCCACTCGCCGAGCCTGCGGCGTCGCCATCCGAGCGAATTGTGCCGGCCATCGTCGCACTGGCCGCCGGGCGAAATCCGCTGGACCGGTGCGTCAGCGCTGCCCACAGATCCGTCCGCGCCTGGCCGGCCCAGACGCCGCCTTCGAGCCACGACGCCGAGCCTCCCACGCCCAGATAGAGGAAGGGGGAAAACAATTGCAGTGATGGCGAGGCAGTGAGAATGCTGAAGCTCGAGCCGCCGGTATAACGAACGAGGCCGGTGCCGACTCCGAGCGATGCCTGACGCTGCGCGCTCAGTGGCACCGGCGCCGCGGCCAGCGTGGCCCAAAAAAGAACCGGTCCCATTCTCATGGGACCGGTAAGATACGTACCAGGGCAACGCGTCAGTTACGGCCGGCGACCGCGACCTGCCCCGGGGTTGTCGGGCTTCTGAGAAGGAGAAGCCGGGACCGCGGGCGTCGC
>DASTDR010000279.1:0-4309 GCA_035710265.1 Gemmatimonadales bacterium
GCGCCCATCCTTCCGGGCGCTTGAGGCGCTTCCTGGCGCGCGCGCGATCGATCAGGATACGGCGCATCATCTGCGACGCGACGGCGAGGAACTGGGCGCGGTTCTGCCACACGGCGCGGCGTTGATCGACGAGGCGGAGATACGCCTCGTGCACGAGCGCCGTCGGCTGCAGTGTGCCAGCGTGACGCTCGCGCCGCAGCTGTGCCGCGGCACGGCGGCGCAGCTCCTGATACACCAGCGCGATCACCCGCTCGCGCGCTTCGAGATCTCCGTCGCCCCACGCCTGGAGAAGCTCGGTGACGTCATGTTTCTGCGTGCCCACACACAGCCCGCCGGCAGGCCGATCTTGTGGGCACGCCAGTCCCCAGTCAAGCGGACGTTCGGGCTGGTGTCGAACGTCGAACCTTCACGCTCAACACTCGCTCGCCCCGGTCCCCGCAATGGGCGCCGCGGCAAACGGCACGAAAAAGGGCAGGGCTCCTCCTGAATCGACGATGACTGCGGACCCGTCGCCCGACCCGGCGCCGGATGGGCCCAATTCCGATCCCCAGAAGTTGCAGGACCCGTCGATCGGGATGGTCTGATTGGGCGCGATGCGCAGGCCCGCTTCCGCGTTTCCCTCGAGGTCGTTGAAGCGGACCGTCGGCGTGACGGCCGGGAAGGGAAAGCTCGAAAGCCGTCCGATCCAGATTGCCGACGCGCGGTTCCTGGCGCTCGTCGCGGCGGCACACGGCTTGACGTAGTCAGTGATCACGTTGTGTTCGATCCGCCCGGAGTACACCTCGTACGCGATCGCACTCCTCAGGCAGAAGTTCGAGCTGTTCCGAATCGTGTTGCCGACGATGTTGACGGTGCCGGTTGCGGTGAGCGGCCGTGTGGCACTCGGCTGGTTCGCGGCCAGCGGTCCGACCAGAATCGCGCTCACCCGACCGACCGGATGACACTCGTCGAGGTCGTTGTCGAGGATGTCCACGTTCGTTTCGCCGCCGAGGTCGGCGCGCGTCACGACGAAGATGCACGCGCCGCCGGCTCGCCGGATGACGTTGCGCTCGAGCAGCGCGTCGACGTTGCCCTGCGGCCGGAGCGCAAAGCTCTGCCCAACCGGCGTGGTCGTCATCCCGCCGTCCAGGAAGCTGTCGCGAACCACCATGCGAGCCCGGCTTCCGTCGAGAAGATCGTTGCTCACGACGATGAGATTGCTCGAGGCTGCAGCGAGAGGATTCAGGGCCAGGACCGCCGCTCCCTCTACGGTGATATCCACCTCGCCGACCGCCCGGATTCCGTTCAGCCCTGGGACATGAACCGTCACGCCCCGCAGCGTGACGGGCTCGCTGGTGGCCACCTCCACCACGCTGTCGGGTGTGCCCGGCGGCGACACGATGACGTCGCCGCTGGCGCCGCCGATCGCTTCCAGCGTCAAGCCCTTGGTGATCGTGAGCGTCTCGGCGTAGGTCCCGGGCAGCACCAGGACCTTGCCGCCTGATGGGACGCTGTCGATCGCCTCCTGAATCGTCTCAGCCGTGCCATTGCCGTGCGTTCCAGGATTGACCAGGATCGACGGCTTGACGTCGTCATTCCAGGAACGTCCGTTCGCCATCACCCGGCTGCCCGGCTCGAGTCCATCGGCAATGCCGATGGCGGCGAGCAGCACGAGTCCGTACACCTTGAACAGGCTTCGCATGGGAACCTCCAGTTTCGTCTCGTGTAGAGACGCGAGGTTCCCAGGCAAACTTGCTCATCGGCCCAGAAGTCACGTGGATCGAGCGCTGAGATCGCCTGCGGCCTCAGGATTGGACGGCTTGTTCAGCCTCCACCTGCAGCGCGATCGCTGCCAGACGTCCGAGGAGCCAATACTGAAATGTGAACACCCGAGCGACGACGTCTGACACGCTGTCTGGTCGGCCGGACGGGGGCAGGCCACACCATGCCGCCGCGTCCACGGGCTCAGGCGTAAACGCAGGAGGACAGAGCACCATTTTCAACCGGCCGTGCACGCGCCGGGTGCGCCCAAGGAGAATTCCGTCCAGCATCTTCATCCGGTGATCGACGAGCTCTGGCCGTGCGCTCAACTCCCGGTTGTGGGCGAGAATGTCTTCGGCGAAGGCGGACCGCCCCATCTCGTGAGCGTCGGCCGTCACATCGGCGAGGATGTTCAACGCCCCGACCAGAGAAAGCGCCTCGTCGGCGAGCGCCTGGCGAGCGGGCAGAGTGCCGTCAGCCCCCCGGGTCTCGTGATCCTTCGACGTCAGATCCAGAAGGCGCACACAGCACGACAATCGGCGCGCGGCGGCGGCTTCGAAGTCGTCGAGTGACGGAGCCAGCGTTCGCAGTTCGTCGACCGCTGTTTGTTCGGCTGCGGCAGCGTCGGCGAGCGTTCCCGTTGTCAGGCCAAAGTCGGCGGCGTGCACTTTGTCGAAGCCCGCGTTGAGCAGCTCGTGGGCACAGAACGCCTGCGTCCGCCTGTGTTCGAGCGCCTCGTACTGTCGATATCGCTCCGAAAACGTGTCGCCGGCCTCGGCCATCGTCTGTCTGGCTCGTTCCCAGGTCGTCCTGAGCTCCACCACCGTGAGAGACTCGAGCTTCGCGATGCTGAAACGAAGCGGCCGGAACACGCTGCCTCGATCGCCAAGAATCCCGGCGAGAGCCCGCTGGTGCTCCTCGCGGTGCTGGCTCTCTTTACGTACGAGCTCGCTTCCCACGAGCGTCGCCGTATCGAGGCTCAACCCCAGATCGTGCTCATAGTGATGACGCGTGGCCGCCTGGCTGAGCTCGTCGAAACCTCGAAACAACTCGGTCGCCGGGCTGTCGCCGCCGACGAGCACGCCTGGCGCGGCAGCGGCTTCGGCGGCCTGTACCCGGTCGGCGTCCGAAGGGTGCGTATCGAACGAACCCGTCGGTGCGTCGGGGACACGCCGAAGATGGCTGAGAAGCTCGTCTGGCAGACGTGTACTCCGATCGACGAGGAACGCCGGCAGATCCGAGGGAAGCTTCCGGTGCAGCCAGCCTTCCTGCAGTTCGTTGTAGCCAAACTGCGCGCCCACGTTGAGCTCCCGGAGTCGCGCCGACGTACGGGCGAACGCGGCGCTCCCCGCGAAGGCGATTTCGTAGCTGTCTGCGTCGTACTCCATCTGACGCAGCATGAAGCAGCTGACGAAATGGCCGGCCATCATCAACGCCCACAGCACCCGACGGGATACCCACACGGACGCGCGCGCGATAAGGAGTACGACCGAGACTTGCCAGGTCGCCTCCTTCGACCACTGATCGAGCTTCTCATCCCACTCGTCCCGCTCGTACACCACGCGCGCGAACCATCCGTTGATGCCTCGTACGAGCGCCGTGAGACGCATGCCGCCGCCTTGCGCGAAGTGGCCGAACTCGTGGGCGAGCACGCCGCCGAGCTCACGAACCGAGAGCCCTGCCGCCAGCGGCAATCCGATCGTCAGAACCAGGTCCCGCTTGAGGAGGCTGAAGCGCCCCGGCATGAAGCTGGCGGAGGCGTTGACCTGACAATCGACCTGCACTCGACGCGGCACCGGCGCTCGAACCTGCCGGCAGATCTGGTCGATGAAGGCAAAGAGCCCTGGTTGGTCCTCCGGCTCAATCGGCAGCGGATCCTGCCCTTTCCCGGGGCGCGCCAGTATCGGCTTGACCATGAAGAACACGAGGACGGTCCCGACGACGAGCGGGGTGACATAGGCGAGGAACCGCCACTGAGATCCGCCCTTGCCAACGAATATCCACGTGTTCGTCGTCACGTGCCACCACGTCGCGGCGGTGGTCGCGGCGATGAGCCCGAGGTAGAGCATCGGCAGCAGGAGCATCGCGATGGCGACGATGACGAGCCCGAACCGATACGCGAGCGACAGGCGAGCGGGCTCGATCGTGCCGGAGAGCGCCAGCCCCCGGCCTCCGGCTGCCACAGTGCGCGGCTGGAGAGTGGAGTTCATTGCCCGGGACCCTACGAGGTCTATCGGGTCGTCGTGGGTCTGTCTGCATTGCCCGCGCGGGCGCCTTCCCGACGTCGTAAGCTCGAGCTCGCGCTACAGTCCCGCGGAATCGAGAGATACCTCCGCCGGCAGCCCGACGTACTGCTCCGCGAGGCTCGTCATCGCGGCGCGGGAGCCGGTGAGGTAATCGAGATCGGCGAGCTGACGCTGATGGTCGAACGCATTCTCGTCCGGAAAGCGATGCAGGGTTGACGTCATCCACCACGAGAACCGCTGCGCCTTCCAGACACGCCGCAGACACACGTCTGAATACTCGTCGAGCCACGTCGTGCGGTTGCGCTCGAAGAAGCCTTTCAGCG
>DASTDR010000280.1:0-2238 GCA_035710265.1 Gemmatimonadales bacterium
TCCGCGCGACACACTCAGCTTCCACACGTCCGGGATCCGTGTCGCCTCGAGCCATTCGCCTGACGGCGGCCTGCCGTCCGCCTCGAGGAACTCGGCGGCGAGCCGCTCGGCCTCGTAGGTGGGCGGCTCGACGTCCGGTCCGGCGATCCTGATCAATTCGCCCATCAGGAAGAGCCGCTGCGTCGAAGGCATCGCGGTTCCCTCGTAGTCGCGAAGCATCGTGGCCAGTCGATCGGCCGCTCGAGAAAACCGCGTGTCTTGCGGGGTCAGGAGCCGGAGCGCGAGCAGCCGCGCGTCGGCGGCGATGAGGCGGCCATGCGCGTCCCGCCCCGACGCAAGTCGCCCGGACGAAAAGTATCCGTCGATCGCGCGCAAGGCCCCGTCGGTGTCGCGGGAACGCGCCAGCGTGCGCACGTGCGCCTGCGCCGCGCGCGCGGCGCGCGCGGGGCTGCGTTCTCGCGCGGCAAGCTCCGCGTAGGCCCGCGCCGCCGCGGGGTTGTCACCTTGAAGCTCGAGCGTCTCCGCTTTCAGCCAATCGGTGTCTTTCGAAGGATCGACGATGCGCGCGGGCGATGCCGCGGGCGACGGATAGATCGGCGCGGCGTCGTTGCCGACGAACACGATCGAATCGACGCGTCCCGAGAGGACGGCATTCTTGAACGCGGCCGCGCCGTTTCCGTCGATGACGCCCAGGCTGGCCACGCGCGAGCGCCAGTCTGCCTCGACGCGATCGCGCAGCAGCCGCAACTGGCCTCCAAGCGCCTCCGACAGCCGTTGACGGGCCGCATCAGCCTGGTTGCCTGCGGCCTCGGTCATGAACCAGATGATGCAGGCCGCCGGCGCGACCACGAGGAGCACGAGCGAGAGCAGGACCGGCCAGATCGCCCGATCTCGAGTGAGGTTGCCGATCCTGCCCATCTCGCGCATGCCCGCTCAGAGCCCCTGCTGGACCTTGAGCTGGAGCGCCCGCTGCTGCTCCAACAGCCGCTCCGCCTCCAGCCGCTCGGCCGCTGCGCGGTCGAAGATCGTCCGACCCTGGCCGTCGTCGGAGACGATCGTTGACGCGCTCGCGTGAAGCGCCCCGTTGCCGAGCGTCGCGCAGCTGGTCGGGAGCCCCTGCGGGCAGCCCTGTCCCGTGCCGGTGGCCCGGTACCCATACACCAGCACCTCTTCGCCTGGTTTCACGGAATTCTTGTTCATGCCGCCGAGGAGCATCGAATTCGGCGCCGCCATCGTGAAGCCCCAGTTGTTTCCGTCGCGGTCTTTGACGAACACGACGGATAGAGGATTCGTCCACGCCATCTGCGTCACGGTGCCGCTGACGGTGACCGGGAGGCCTTGATAGTTCTCCGAGAACCTGCCGCAGCACTCGCCCCGCGCGAGTTGATCGAGCCGTGCATTGACCTGCTCGAGGCTCTCGGCCGTCGTCGGGGTTGTGCGTTCCGCCGATTGTGCCGGGGCCGTCGACCCGAAGTTCGCGAACGGTCTGCTCGATGCCGGCGCTGCGGCGGACGCCATCGTTCGCCGGTGCACCACGGCCGCCAGGCGAGCCTGGGCGAGCGCAGCCACCTCGCGCGGCACCGACGGCGTTCGCACCAGGCTTTCGTACATGCCGATGGCGCCGTTCAGATCGCCGAGAGTGTCTTCGGTGAAGATGGCTCGTTCGAGCATCTCCGCATGGGTCTGCGCGGTGAGCGGGATCACACCCGCCACTGCCACAAGAAAGACGACGAGACGTATTGCGGTTATGCGCTCCTCCTCGCCGGCCGTGACCGCCGGCAAGACGAAGAGTGCGGGCGGTGTGTTACCGGCCGGTTACCCGGCGGCGATGGAAATGCGAAATCTGGATCTTCCTCCCGAAGCATTGTCCTTTGTCCATAGGGCCTGGTGCTTGGTCCGTCCTTGGTTCGCTGGTCCGTCCCGTGGTCCAAGGTCCTCGGGTCCGCGGAGGACCCAGGACTCGTTAGGGGACGCGCCTCTTCAGCTGCTCCAGCCAGTTGACCACGACGTTGATGCGCGGCCGCTGGACCTCGCCGGCTTCGGCCCGAGTTGGAAACACCATGACGAACCGTTTGCCGTCCGGCATCACGTCGTAGTCGCGCTGTCCGCCGAACACCAGAAACCCCTTGATGGGCAGCTCGCGCTCGTTGCGCCACGTGAACGTACTCCCCTCGACGATCTCTACCTGCACGAGGTGCGTGCCCGTGCCTTCCGTGCCGCGAGGCACGCGGCGGAAGA
>DASTDR010000281.1:0-9312 GCA_035710265.1 Gemmatimonadales bacterium
AGGCGGTTTCGCCGATTCGTACTACCAGCCGCTGATGCTCGGCTGGCAACTGTCCCGCGCCGATATCAAGGCGGTCTACGGATTCCTCGCGCCGACCGGCGCCTTCGACGCCGGACGCACGGACAACGTGGGCTCGGGCTATTGGACTCACGTCGTGTCTTCCGGTCAGACGGCCTGGCTCACGGCCTCACGGCGCCTCGCACTCTCCGCCTTCGAGATCTATGAGTTTCACGGGACCCAGGACGGGACAGGCATACGTCCAGGGCAAACTCTGAGCGTCGACTATTCACTCACCGGTTTGGCTCCGCTCTCGAAAGAGCTGCAGCTTCAGGCGGGGCTGGCGGGATACAGTCAGTGGCAGACCAGCGCGTCCACGGGGCCGGGGGTAGATGCGTCAGCTCGCTATCAAGTCCACGCGCTGGGCCTGAGCGCCGGCCTCCTTCTGCCCGGTCGGCGGGTGCAGGTAGGAACCAGGTACCTGCACGAGTTCGCTGCGCAGTCCACCTTCCAGGGATACTCATTCCAGGTGACGGCCTCGGTGAACTTCTGAGCGTCAGGCGGCGACGCTCGCCGAGCTCGCGCCTCGGGAGAGCAATCGCGCGGTAGGCATGAGGACGAAGAGCCCGACGATCGCGACCACCACCACCATCACCACTACTTTCGGGTCGGCGAATCCGCTGCCCACCACGAGGGCGGCAGCGATGTTGCGCTGCGCCGTTCCCAGCGCCAGCACGCTCCGGGTATCGCGGCCCGGCCCGCCCAGGAGCCACCCGGCCCCGAAGCCGAGCGCGATGAGCAACAGGCCGGCAATGATGCCGCCGGTGCCGAACACGCTGAGGACGTTGCGCAGGTTCGCCCCGGTGATGGCGACCATGAGCACCGTGAGGCTCAGGCTCGAGAGGCGATTGAGGACCGGCTTGACGCGGCTGGCGAACGCGGGGAGCCAGGCCCGCCCGGCGAGTCCGATGGCGAGCGGCAACAGCATGAGCAAGAACAGCGAGCGTCCGATCTTCCACGGATCGACCGTCACCCCCGGCAGCAGGACCGGGAGCGCGAGCGGCAAGTAGACCACCGTCACGACCATCAGCAGGACCATCACGCCCACGCCGAAGGCGACGTTGCCGCGGGCGAGCTGTGCCAACTTCGGGACGAATGGAGCCCCCGCCGCCGAGGCCAGCAGCAGGAGCCCGATGGCGAAGGGCTCCTCGAGCCCGACGAGCCGGCCCAGGCCGATCGCCCCGGCCGGCAGGACGATGAAGTTGGCCACCAACGCGAGGATCACGAGGCGCGCATTGCGCAGGGGGGCAAGGATTTCTCCGACCGAGAGTCCGAGGCCGATCCCGAGCATGCTGGAGAGCACGAACCCCAGCATCGCCACCGGCACCACCGCTTGGAAGAACCCGGCCACTTACATCCCCGCCACGTTGAGCCAGAACTGTTTCAGGCTGTCGGTCCCGCCGAACAGCGTGGTGAACACGGTGGAGTCTACGAGGAGGATGTGCCCGCCGCGCTTCCCACGGGGCGGCATCCACAGGAAGGAGTTGAACTCCTTGTTCCCGGCTGCGGTGAACGGATGGGGCCGCGAGAGGTCGATCGCCTGCGTCGACAGCACCTGGATGACCTTGGGGTCCTGCGAAGTCACCGCGTAGTGAGGCAAGTGCAGGTGATAGTTGAACGTCGTCACGCCGCGCAGCAGTGCCAGCGAGTCCAGATCACGATAGGCGGTGAGCGGCGCGATCTGATCGGGCTGCCCCTGCACCGTCGCGGGGCGGAGCCCGTACTGGTTGAGCACCGGGACCCCGAGCCCTTTCATTAGAGAGCGAGTGTACTGGCCGAACCGCTGCTGGCGCGGAACCAGCTCGTCGCCGTGGTGCTTGTACTCCATCTGGCGCTCTTCCAGCTTGGGCGTGAAGCCCACGTCGTGATGGGGCGCGAGCACGAGACAGGTGTCCTCGCGCTCCAACCATGCCCCGATCGCATCGACTTCGCCCTGGTCCGCCTCCTGCTCGGAGACCAGGTGGTCGAGGCCGAAGATCAGCAGACTGTCGGTGTCCGCGAGAATCCGCTCGTCGATCGGGAGGCGGTACCCTGCCTGGTCGATCCGCTGGTAGACCGCGACCGGATGTCCGGTCGCCTCTTCCACGGTGTCCTGGAAGCTGAGCAGGCTGCGATGGAAGAGCTCCAGGGTTCCCGCGATGCCCTGGAGGAAGTTCATCTTGTCCCACTCCGTCGCCTCGAACCCCGGCCACCCGACGCGCCGGACCTCGGTCATGGTCGAGAAACGGTTGTCGAGCTCCGTGACGTCGCGGTTGGACTCCCAGGGATAACTCCAGGTCCAGTAGATGCTGAACCGCCGCCGGCCGCGAGTGTAGTCCCGCTTCACGTGCGACTGGTTGTAGGTGCGGGCCCTGCCGTTGGTCTTTGTCATCGGGACTCCGTTCCCCGTCCGGCTCCCCCCCCGGCGAGCCAGGCGAGCGCCTTGAGTCCGGGGAGGAAGAAGTACGCGCCGCCCCGGACGGTCGTGAACGCGGGCAGGCCGGTGATGGTCCGGCGGATCGGGCGCCGGGGGATCTTGAACTCGAGCGTCCCGTCCTGAGTGCCGATGATCGGGTCGCGCTCGTTGCCCAGCTCGTGAAAGTTCCGGTCGTTGATCCACACGTTCTGGGCGAACTCGAACTGACGGATGAGGCTGGCACAGATCACGAACGCCGCGATGCCGCGCTCCGTGCCGTCGTCGGGGGCATCCTCTGGCAGGTGCGGGCCGTAGGTCGCCCCGCGCCGGATCATGCGGCGGCGGTTCATGTTCGCGCCGGTGTCCCGGGGGTTCATGCGTCGGATGTGCGCGCCGAGCGGCACCGCATAGCCGTGCGGATCCTGGGTCCGGTAGTTGAAGTCGTTATTCCGCTTCGGATCGGCGGCCAGCGCCGGATCGTCCCGCTCCGGGGCGAGCACCAGCGGCGCGCCGCTCCGCCACCGGCCCATCAACTTCGCGGCGATGAGCTCGCGCTCGTCCGCCGTCTTCCCGTGCTGATTCAGGAAGTCCCGGAACTTTCCCACGTGCTCTTCCAGCCGCCGGTAGGCCATGAAGCTGCCGTTCCGCGACAGTACCTCGGGCTGGGGCAGCCCGAAGGGTGGCCCATTCTCGTCGGGGTACCCCAGGATGAACTCGCCCGGCTTGAGCGGCGCGCCACTTCCCGGGGTGGGTTCCTCCCCAGAGCCCTCGATGGCCGGTTGCGACATCCGGTCGCGGTACCCGAAATGGTCGTGAGCGTGGTCGAACGGAGGCGTGGCCTGGAGATCGAGCGTGGACAGTACGGTCACGCCTGTACAGCGCGCCAGCAGGCGCTCATGCTCGGCTTGGCACCGCGCCCGTTCCGGCTCATCACGCGCGAAGAGGATCACGATGGCGTGCAGGTCGGGGCTCGCCAGACCACCCACCCACTTGTCTGGATGACTCTCGCCGGTGTCCCCGAGCATGGTGGAGCGTGCCACCATGCCCTGCCGGAACTCTTCGGGGAAGGTTGCCAGTGAAGTTTCGTCGAGGCCGAGGGCACGGAGGCCGTTCCAGGTGAAGGCCACCGTGATCCAACGGCGATCCGCTTCCACGCTCGCGCGCGCCGACGCGGCAGAGTGCACCTTGCCGCGGATTTCTTCGAGCCAGGCGCGCCCCGCTGCCGCGTCCTTGAACGACAAGAACTCGTAGCGGCCGGTCATGGCCGGCGCGCGGGTCAGCAGGATGTGCTGGATGTCGTCGAGCTCGAGCATCGTGCCCGGCCCCTACTGCATCTGGTCCAGCATCTCCGCGAACTTTTCCTTGAGACGTAGTGCCTTCTTGATCTCGTCCGCGGTCACATACGGATACTCCCCATATTCCAGGAAGCTGGGCCGATGATGATCCCGGACGAACTTGATGAACGCGGGCGCGTTCGTCTTCCAGTCCTTGGGGAATCCTTCGAGGTTTTCGAAGACCGTGTTCACGCCGAGACTGGTGAATAGAGCGATGGCGTCCTCGGTGTATTTGTCGAAGTCGGTGTCGAAGATGCCCTGGTACATGAAGTAGGTCGCGCCCTCGATATCGAAGAGGACCCACCGGAGGTAGTGGAGCTTGAGGACGGCGAGGGCGTCGGGAGTGCCGGCGATCGCCCCCTCGATGGTCTTGCCGTACTCGCGCACGGCTTGCTCGCGGCCCTTCTGCACCTTCGCGATGATGGTGAATCCATGGTTGGCCGGGGTGCGGGGGTAGAGGGGCCCGTAGCGCCCGTTCTCCAGCTTGTGGTATCCCTCTTTGGGGATGGCCATCGCGGCCGGTTTGCTCCAGTTGTTGCCGTTGGGGGCGTGCGCCATAGGGTCCTCGAGAGAATCCGGTTGGAATGCAACTCTATCAACGCATTGTACTGGCGCGCGCTTGGCCCGTTGAGTGGACCTTGGGGACACGGATGCTGACCGTATGCACGGTCAGGCCCCTTCGCTACGCTCAGGGCGGATCGTTCGGGAGTGTCGCGAATGTGCCCCGGGCCCCTTCTGTGGCTCCTGTTCCTGGGCCTTCGACCAACGAAAATGCGAGCCAACCTGAGCGTCCTGCCCTTCATTGCGGCCGAGCTCCCAGAGCATCATGTCCTTCACATTTCCATCACGATTCCCTCAGACGTTCGGAACTACGATCCTGCGGCTCGAGCGGGGAGTTCCGTGAACCACACGCGTCGCGACTGGACGCGCTGGACCATGTCTGCTGTGGTCGCCGGCGTGATGGGCTGCGCCGGCGAGCGCACAACGCAGCCGGCGACCCCCACGAAACTGGCCTTCACCCTACAGCCGACCAACTCGATCGCCGGCATGGCCGTGGCGCCCGCGCTCCAGGTCGCGATTCAGGATGAATCCGGTCGCACCGTCTCCAGCGCGACGATGACAGTCACCATTGCTTTGGGAAGCAATCCGGGGGCCGGCGCACTCACCGGGACGACGTCCGTCAACGCCGTCGGTGGGATTGCGACATTCGGCAGCATCTCGATCGACAAGGCCGCTCCCGGTTACACGCTCGTGGCGAGCGCGGGCGGGCTGAGCGCGGCAACGAGCGCCCCGTTCACCGTCCGGCCTGCGACGGCGACGCAGCTCGTGTTCACAACGCCGCCCAGCACGGCGCACGCCGGGGCCGCGATCGCACCGGCGGTGCGCGTCGCGATTCGGGACGCCCACGACAATACAGTCGACGACGCAGCCGCCGCGGTCACCGTTGCGCTCGGCGTCAACTCGGCGGGCGGTACGCTCACGGGAACCACGACCGTCAACGCCGTAGGTGGCATTGCCACGTTCAACAACATCTCGATCGACCTGGCGGCGTCCGACTACACCCTCGTGGCGACTGCGAACGATCTTGCGGGGGCGACGAGCGCAGCGTTCGCCATCGTCGCGGGAGTGAAAGCAAAGCTCGACTTTGTCGTGCAGCCGACCGAGACCGCGACGGCCGAGGCGGTCACCCCAGCGATACGGGTCGCCGTCCAGGACAATTTCGGGAACACCGTTACGGATGCGAACGATGCCGTGACCGTCGCGCTCGGAGCGAACCCGACGGGGGGCACGCTCTCCGGCGCAGTCACCGTGACGGCGTCGAACGGGGTTGCCACGTTCAGCGATCTGCGTATCGACCGGCCGGCCAGCGGCTACATCCTCGAGGCGACTGCCGCCGGCGTGAGCGGCGCGACCAGCGGTCCGTTTGACGTCCGGCTCCGATTCGCGAGCCTGAGCGCGGGCCTCCGCCATAGCTGCGGCGTCACCGTTGCCGGGGAGAGTTATTGCTGGGGCAGCAACCAGTACGGGGAGTTAGGCGACGGCACCACCACCGACCGGCCGATCCCGGTTCTCGTCCGGGGCGGGCTGCGCTTCGCCGTCGTGAGCGCCGGCGACTATTACTCGTGTGGGATCGCGCAGACGGGCGCCGCCTATTGCTGGGGCTACAACGGCTACGGACAGCTCGGGAATGGGGCGATCGGGGGGATAGCAACGGAGCCCGCGCTCGTGACCGGCGGCCTGAGCTTCGCCGCGCTGAGCGCCGGCGGCTACCACACGTGCGGCGTCAGCACGGCAGGCGCTGCGTACTGCTGGGGTGACAACTCGGGTGGTCAGTTGGGCGACAGTACGATGACGCGCCGCTCCAGCCCGGTGCTCGTGGCGGGCGGGCTCAGCTTCGCGGTGGTGAGCGCCGGCGGAAGCAGCTTCGGCAATCCCAGCCACACCTGCGGGGTCACCACGTCGGGAGACACCTACTGTTGGGGTCACAACAGCTCCGGCCAGCTCGGCAATGGGACCACGATTCGCCGCCTCACGCCGGCGCTCGTGACCGGCGGAAGGACATTCACGCATGTGAGCGCAGGTGGTGGGCACAGTTGCGGCGTCACGACTACCGGAGACACCTACTGCTGGGGATACAACGGCGCTCGCCAGATCGGCGACGGGAGCGCGACCGACCAGTCCACGCCGATGCTCGTGACCGGCGACCTGAGGTTCGACGCAGCGAGCGCGGGCTACTCTCACAGCTGCGCGCTCCGCTCCTCAGGCGAAGCCTATTGCTGGGGCTCCAACGGCAGCGGCGAGCGTGGCGATGGCACCAATAATAATCCACGGTCGAACCCCGGACTCGTGGCCGGCAGTCTGTACTTCGTCGGCGTGAGCGCGCGCGGCGGGTTTCATACCTGCGGGCGTACCGCCGAGGGCCGTGCGTATTGTTGGGGCAACAACGATCACGGTCAGCTCGGCGACGGAACCGTGACGAACCGGTTCACGCCGGTGCGTGTTCTCCCGTGACCTAGAACTCCGGCGGGATCCCCTAACGGATTGCCGCGCCGGGCATTCTATTCAGACGCCGGTATACCGCATGATCACAAAGGGAGGACGCATGTCGAGCGATTCCCTGGACCGGCGCACATTCCTCGGAACCACCGCCACCGCCGCCGCGGCAGTGTTCATCCAGCCCCACCTGGTTCGTGGCACCACGGCCAATTCCGCCATTCGCGTCGGGCTGCTCGGCTGCGGTGGGCGCGGCACGGAAGACGCGGAAAATCTGCTCGATACCGGGGGCGCGCGCGTCGTCGCGCTGGCCGATCTGTTCCAGGACCAGCTCGACGCGGCCCGCGCCCATTTCGATCAAGTGCAGCAGGCACGCGGCTACCCGGCGCTCGATGCCAAGCAGCTCTTCGTCGGCCCGCGCGCCTTCGAGCAGATCGCCGCCTCGCCCGAAGTCGACGCGCTGGTCATCGCCACCCCGCCCTACTTTCACCCCCAGCACCTCGACAGCGCCGTCAAAGCGGGCAAGCACGTGTACTTGGAGAAACCGGTCGCGGTCGATGTGCCCGGCGCCAAGCGCGTCATCGAGATCGGCAAGCGCGCGGCGGGCAAGTTGAGCCTCGATGTCGGCTTCCAGATCCGCGATTGCCCGCCGTTCGTGGAACTGGTGCGACGCATTCACGGGGGGGCGCTGGGCGACATCATCTGCGGGGAAGCGTATTACCTGACGGGGTACATCGAGCGCCCGGCGTGGCCCGACGCCGCCCCCGCCGAGCGGCGGCTCCGCAACTGGGTGCACGATCGCGTGCTGTCCGGCGACATCATCGTGGAGCAGAACATCCACGTCATCGACATCTGCAATTGGGTCCTCCAGGCGCACCCGCTGAAAGTCACGGCGCGTGGCGGGCGCAAGGCCCGGCCGTCCGGCGACGGCGATTGCTACGGCAACTATCACGCGGTGTTCAGCTACCCCGGAAACGTGGAGGTCACGTTCAGCTCAACCCAGTTCGCCAAAGGCTGGTGGGACGTGAGCGAGCGATTCTTCGGCACCAAAGGCACGGCGATCGCGCCGTACACTGGCCCCCTGGGCATTTGGGGCGAGGAGCCGTGGCAGGCACCCCTCGTCGTCCAGGCTCCAGGGGGGGGGCAGCAGGCGGCGTTTTCGGTGACGGGAAACTTCACGTCCAACCTGCAAGACGCCGACCGCGAAAAGAAGAAAGCCTTCATCGAGAGCATCAACAGCGGCAAGTTCCACAACCAGGCCGGGCAGGGTGCCGAGTCCGCGCTCGCGTGCATGATGGCGCGGACCGCAGCGTACACGGGACGCGAGCTCACGTGGGATGCGTTGCTGAAGTCCACGGAGGTCTGGGACCCGCGACTCGACCTCGACCGACTGCGCTGAGGGACTGCCATGGCCACCACGCGGCGTGATTTCCTCGAGACGGTTTCGGCGCTCACCGCCAGCGCGTTCGTGCCGGCCCACCGGACGGCCCGCCCGGCGCTCCGCAAAGGACTGGTCTTCGATATGGTGCCCGCACGCTCGAGTTATCGCGATCGCTTCGCGATGGTCCGCGACGCGGGCTTCGAGGTCGTCCAGGCGCTGACGGAACCCGACCCGCGCAAAGCCGAGGAGATGCGGCAGGCCGCGGAGGCGGCCACCATCCGCATCGATTCGGTCATGAACGTGGATCACTGGCAGTACCCGCTCTCCTCGAGCGACCCCGCGGTCGTCGAGAAAAGCCTGAACGGCATGCGCACCTCGCTCGAGAACGCGAAGCTCTGGGGTGCCGATGTCGTGCTGCTCGTGCCCGCGGTCGTGGATTCCCAGACCTCGTACCGCGAGGCCTGGACGCGGTCGCAGGCGCAAATTCGCAAACTGCTTCCGCTCGCCGAGCGGCTCAAAGTGGTGATTGGCATCGAAGAGGTATGGAACAAGTTCCTGCTGAGCCCGCTCGAAATGGCGCAGTACGTCGACGAGTTTCGCAGCCCGTGGATCAAAGCGTGGTTCGATGTCGGGAACGTCGTGCTGTACGGGTATCCGCAGGACTGGATCCGCACGCTCGGCACGCGCATCGTCAAGGTGCACCTGAAGGATTTCAAGCGCACAGAAGGCGGCTACGCCTGGGTCAATCTCGGCGACGGCGACGTGGACTGGCCCGCGGTGCGAGCGGCGTTCACGGCCATCGGCTACGGCGGCAGCGTCATCGCCGAGCTGGACGGCGGCGATGCGGCGTACCTGAGCGACGTCAGCCGCCGCATCGACCGTCTGCTCGTGGGCTGAGCAGCCTCATAGATGGCGCGCCTCATGGGAAGAACGGGAACAGCCGCCGGATTTCGGCTTCGTCCGGCTGGCGGCCGTATTCGCAGATCTCGAACGCTTCGGCGTATCTGACGGTCCGCTGCCCGTAGCGCGCCGCCAACCGCGCGCGGAAGCGGTCTGCCGTCGAGGCGAACCGCCGGCTGAAGGCGTCGCGGACCTCCCGCTTGCGCGCCGCCTTGCCGGCGGCGTCTTGCGGCAGGCCGCCCGCCGGCACG
>DASTDR010000282.1:0-13189 GCA_035710265.1 Gemmatimonadales bacterium
CCGCGTCAAGGATACCGGCATCGGCATCCCGGCCCACCAGCTGCAGCGCATCTTCGATCTGTTCGCTCAGGTCGATTCGTCGCTGGAGAAAACGCACGGAGGATTGGGAATCGGGTTGACCCTGGTGAAGCAGCTGGTGGAGTTACACGGTGGGTCAGTGAGCGCCCGGAGCGAGGGGCCGGGACGGGGCAGTGAGTTCGTAATTCGACTTCCGCTCAGTGAACGGTCTGCGCCTCCTGTTGCGTCTCTCCGAGTACCGCCAGCACCATCCCGAACAGAATGAGCAGTGCGCCGGCGCCCTGCGACAACGTGAAGCTCTCGCCCCAGAAAAAGCGCGATGTCAGCGCGGCGAACACCGGCTCAAAGCAGAGGATCAGCGAGGCGCGCGCCGACGTCATCTCCCGCTGAGCGCGCATCTGCCAGACCAGCGCGACCGACGTCGACATCACCGCGAGGAAGAGCAGGGCGGCACCGAATCCGACCGACCATTCGACCCGCATGGGCTCCAGCAGGAATGCTGCGAGGAGCGTGCCGACCGCGGTTCCCGGCAGTTGCAGCCAGACGATCCGCTCTGCCACGAAGCGTTTCGAGAACTCGGTGACCGCCACGATGTGGCCGCCGAACACCGCTGCCGTGATCAGCGTCCACATGTCGCCGCGATTGAGCCCGCCGGCATCCGGGGCGGTCAGAAAGTAGATGCCCCCACCCGCGATGAGAACCGCGAGCAGTACCAGCCATCCCGTGCGGCGCTTGAGTAAGACCAGCGCGATCACCGGCGCGAGCACGCTCGACATCGCAACGATGAACGCCGAGCGGGCTGGGGTCGTGTATTGCAGTCCCACGGCTTGTGTGGCGAATCCGGTCGCAAGCAGCAGCGTGAGGATCAGACCTGCGCGCAATTCAGCTGCTGAGAAGCCCCCGCGCAGACTAATGAAGGGTGTGAGCACCAGCGTGGCGATCGAGAACCGCAGGCCCAGCATGAGTAACGGAGAGGCATGGCTGAGCGCGTCTTTGAGGACAACGAAGCTCACGCCCCATACGGCCGCCGAGGCGGTGAGGAGCAGGTCGCTCCGCCGCAGCGTCACGCGATGTCCTGGAGGTACCGGCCGGTGACAGACTCGGCGATCGCTCTAATATCTTCAGGCGTGCCGGCGGCGACGATGCGGCCCCCTTGCGATCCGGCGCCCGGTCCGAGGTCGATCACCCAGTCCGCGCGCTTGATGACATCGACGTTATGCTCGATCACGACCACGGTGTGCCCACCATCCACGAGCCGGTCGAGCACGCGGCACAACACGCGCACGTCGTCAAGGTGCAGTCCCGTGGTCGGTTCATCGAGGATGTAGAGCTTGCGCTTGCCCGAGCTCCGGCGCGCACCGGCGGTGGCGAGCTCGCGGGCAATCTTCAGGCGCTGGGCCTCACCGCCCGACAGCGTCGTCGCGGGCTGACCCAGCTGTAGATATCCGAGTCCCACCTGCTGCAGATACCATAACGAGCGTGCGAGCCGCGGATGCCGGTGGAGACGCTGCATCGCCTCGTCCACCGTCCACTCGAGCGCCTGCGCGATGTTTGCGCCGTGGAGCTTGACATCGAGTATCTCCCGCTTGAAACGCTTGCCGCCGCACTGGTCACATGGCACGAACACGTTGGCGAGAAACACCATTTCGATGAGCACGTGGCCGGCGCCCTCGCAGGCTTCGCAGCGTCCGCCCGCGACGTTGAACGAGAACGTACTCGGCGCATATCCGCGCGCCCGCGCGAGCGCTTCGTTCGCGAACAACGCGCGCAGTTCGTCGAACGCTTTGACGTAGGTCACGGGGTTGGAGCGCGGCGTCCGGCCGATCGGGGCTTGATCGATCAGCACGACATCCTCGAGAGACTCCCAGCCCTTCAGGCCCGTCACGGATCCAACCGGCTCGCCGAGGTGCTGCTTGGCGCTGTGCTCACCGCGCAGTTTGGACTCGAGCTGGCGGTACAGGACGTCGTGTACCAGCGTCGATTTTCCGGAGCCGGACACGCCGGTCACCGTGGTCAGCGTGCCGAGCGGAATCCGGATATCGACGCCGTCGAGGTTGTGGAGCCGGGCGCCCTTGAGCTCGAGCCAGCGCACGGCGGGCCGGCGCGCGGATGGCACGCCGATGCGTTTGTCGCCCGCCAGATACTGTCCGGTGAGCGTCCCCGCCTCGCGGACGGCCGCGGCCGGCCCCTGATAGACGAGCTGCCCGCCCGCCGCTCCACTCGCCGGGCCAAGCTCGACCATCCAGTCGGCGGCGCGCATCGCCGCCGGATCGTGCTCGACCACGACGACCGTATTCCCGGCCGTCGAGAGCCGCCGTAACAGGCCCAGGAGCCGATCGACGTCCGCGGGATGCAACCCGATCGAGGGCTCGTCGAGCACGTACAACGTATCGACGAGGTGCGAGCCCAAGGCGTTCGAGAGCGCGATCCGCTGCGCTTCACCGCCGGAGAGCGTACGGGTCTGGCGGTCCATCGTCAGATAGCCCAGGCCCACGTCGTTGACGAAACCAACCCGGGCGCGCAGCTCGCCGAGAATATGGTCGGCCACCTGCTGCTGAAACGCGGGGAGTTTCAGCTGATCGAGCCAGACGGCGAGATCAGCGGCCGTGAGGGCCGCGGCGTCCGCGATGGTCTTGTCCGCCACACGGACCGCGAGCGATTCCGGCTTGAGGCGCGCGCCCCGGCAGCCCGGACAGGTCCTGGCAAGCTGATACTGCCGCAGAAAGACGCGGATGTACTGCTTGTAGCGTTTCTCTTCGAGGCGCTCGAGGAACGGGAACATGCCGAGATAGCGACCGCCCACGTTGTTCAGCAGAAACTGCCGTTCGCGCGCCGGAATGTCGCTCCATGGAATGTCCAGCGGGATTCCGCGCGCGCGCGCCGTCTCGCGCAACAGCCGGCGGCGGCCCTCATAGCGCGGCTTGGTCCAGGGATCCAGCGCACCCGCCGCGAGCGAACGGCGCGCGTCGGGGACAATCAGGGACTCGTCGTACTCCAAGACCGCGCCAAAGCCGTTGCAGGTGGGACAGGCGCCGCGGGGATTGTTGAACGAGAACAGCGTCGGTGTGAGCACTGGTGCCGTACACCCGCACCCCGAGCAGGCAGGGTGCTCGGAGAAACGCCGGCGGTGGCCGTTGTTGAGCGCGAGCGCTACACCCTCGCCCTCACTGAATGCAGTCGCGATCGCGTCCGCCAGGCGGTTCCGATTCTCTTCGGCGGCGGCGATCCGGTCCACGATCACGAGCACATCCTGGCCCGCGCGCACCCGGGCTTCCGCCCCTGCTTCGTCGAGACGCACCAGCGCCCCGTCGATCTGCGCGCGGACGAACCCGGCGGCGCGAAGCTGCGCGGCCACCTCGACGTCGGGACGGTGCGCCGAGGCCGGCAACGGGAATGCGACCAGCGTTTCCCGTTTTCCGTTTCCCGCCAGCACCGCGTCCACCACCTCCTGCACGGTATCGCGTTTCACCTCCTGGCCGCACTGCAGGCAGGTTTGCGTGCCGGCGCGGGCCCAGAGCAGTCTGAAGAAATCAGCGATTTCCGTGGCGGTGCCGACGGTCGAACGACTCGAGGTGGTGGGGTTTTTCTGCTCGATTGCGACGGCCGGCGAAAGCCCTTCCATCGAATCCACCAACGGCTTGGGCATGCGCTCGAGGAACTGTTTCGCGTAGGTCGATAGCGACTCGATGTAGCGGCGCTGCCCTTCGGCATAGAGCGTGTCGAAGGCCAGCGAGCTTTTTCCGGACCCGGACGGTCCCGTGACGACCGACAGCGCCCGGCGGGGAAACTCCACCGTGATGTTCTTCAGATTATGCTGGCGTACGTTGCGAAGCACGACGCGCTCAGGGGGATGGCGCATAACCCCCAAAAATAACAGCTTTGGCGCCTAGATGGCTCTCGCCCTGACCCCGCGCCTCCTTCGTCGTGGCCTCGAGCTGTTCGCTCTCATCTCGTTCGGCGGGGTTTTCCTTCTCGTCGCCTACTATGTGGTGCTCAAGGGCGACCGCGTCGCCGTGTTGCTCGCGCCGTTCCTCCGGCTGCATTGGGGATGGCTGCTGCTTGGCCTCGTCCTCGCATCAATGGACTGGTTTGGCGGCGGGTTGCGCCTGTGGGTCTGCGCCCGGCACGTATACCCGCCGGCTCGACTAAAGCATTGCGTCCTGGCAGGTGGGTTCGGGGCTTGGGGGTCGTACCTGACCCCGTTTCAGTCGGGTTCGGCCCCGATGTCGCTATGGGTCCTCAAGCGTTCCGGCATCCCCGTGCCTGAAGGCATCACCTCTATCTTTGTGACTTTCGTGGCCACCGTGGCATTCTTCGCGATTGCGGGGCCACTGGCGGTGTGGTTTGGCGCAGGGAAGTCGCTGGAGCAGCATGGGTTGGTTCTGGGGATCACGCTCTACGATTTGTTCAAGACCAGTCTCACGATCTTCGGCCTGATCGGCGTGCTGATGCTGGCTGCGATCGTGTCGCCCGGACTCGTCAAACGTGTCATCGAGCGGCTCGCGCGCCGGATTGCCCGCCGCCGCCCGCGCGCCGCTGAACGGATGGAAAGGCTGCTGGGTGGCGTGGATCGAGCGCACGACTGCATGGTCGCGTTCGGCAATGCGCGCGGCTTGCTGACACTGGTCCTGGCGACGATCATCTCCGCACCATCGCACGCCAACAAGCTCCTCGCGGGGTATGTCGCTCTGCGGACGCTCGGAATCCCGGCCGATTTTACGGACATTCTGCTGCTGCAGACGCTGATTTCGTTCTTACTCTATTTCGCCCCGACGCCTGGTGGGTCCGGGCTCGCTGAGTTGACCTCGGCTGCCGTGATGTCGATCTATGTGCCGCGTGAAATGTCGCCGAGTTACACGTTGATTTGGCGGTTCATCAACAGTTACGCGACCGTGATCGCCGGATCGCTGATTTTCTGGTACTTGATCCGGCGGGGCTTGATTGGCCGGGAAGAATCCGTTGGGGTGTCCTAACTGCAGGTTCCTTGCCCGGTTACACACGCGGGCGTAACTTCTCGGACCTGACCACCGATACGGGAGTAGGCGTGCATGGCGTTGCTTGAACTGGGCGGGAAGCGGTTCACACTCCCGCAGGGGGAGGTTGTGCTTGGCGCAGACCCCGGCAGCGCTATCCCCCTTTCCCTTCCAGGCGTCCTCCCACGCCACGCGAAGTTAAAGGTCCTTCCAGACGGTCAGGTCGTCATCACCAAAGCAGTTCCCGAGGCCGAAGTCCTCATCAACGGCGTGCGCCTCGGCGCCGAGCCGACACCGTTGCTCCATGGGGACAAAGTCGAGGTGGGTGGACAGGAGCTGACGTTCGTCGACGAACGTCGCAGCGGCAGCACCCAGTACATCCAGGCCATGAACGTTCCGCAGGCGATGGCGCAGGCCAAGAGCGAAGCCAAAGGGGGCGGCAAAGTCACCATCAACACCGGCGGGCGCGTCGTTTCCTTGACCGACGGCCGTGAATACGCGATCGCGGGAACGTCGCTCGTGTTTGGGCGCGACGCCTCCTGCGACGTGGTCGTCCCTGGGAAGGATGTGTCGCGACGCCACGCGGAGATCGTGCAAACTCCCAAGGGCTACTTGATCGTCGATTCGAGTACCAACGGCACCTCGGTGAACGACGTGCGGATTGAGGGCCAGCGGCTCCTGGCCCGGGCGGACGTCATCACAATCGGGGAAGAGAAGTTCCGGTTCTACGCCGACACGGCGGCACCCGCTCCACCTCCAACGCCCCCCTCTCCGGCGCCACCCGAAAACCCTCCCCCGGGGCCGGCCGCTAGCGCGCCCCCTTCGTCCTCGTCGGCCGCGTCCCCCCCTCCAAAACCTCCGACCCAGGGTTCGGCTGCGAGGAAATTGCGGGAGACGGTCCACGGGATGCCGGCCGCTCAACGGCCATCGGGCGGGGGCGGGGGCGGGGGGGGGGCGGGGGGGGGCCGCTGGCCAGCTTCCTTGTACGAAGTGGCGCGCTCAAGGGGCAGCGCCTCCTCGTCAAGACGCCGGTCGTGAACATCGGCCGCGCCGATTACAACGACCTCGTGTTTCCGGACGAATCGGTTTCCACGACACACGCGAAGCTTCAGCGCCGCGAAGGCGTATGGGTAATAGTCGATCTCGATTCGACCAACGGGACGTTCGTTGACGGGGATCAGATCAAAGGCGAGGCGCCGCTGGCTCCGGGCGCCAACGTTCGATTTGGCGAGATCGGGACGGTCTTCGAGCCAACCGATGAGTCCGCAGAGGTAGCGAAGGGCGGCGGCACCCGCGTCATGGAGGTCATGACGATGTCCCCCGCGCCGGCCAAGCCGGCGAAGCCGGTAAGCAAACCCGCGGCCCCCCCGGCCAAACCGGCGCCGGCGGCGCCGGCAAAGCCCAAGAAGGCAGGGAAGCAGCCCGTCGCTCAACAGCAGAAAGGAAAGGGTTGCGGTGGTAGTGCAGCTGTGCTCCTACTCGGCGTCATCGGCCTAGTCTATTGGGCGTTGGTCTAAGGGTTTTGAGTCTCGTGCACATCACTTCGGCGGGACGCACCGACGTTGGCGTCATCCGGTCGGGAAATGAGGACAGCTACCTCATGGTGCCGGACCGGGGCATTTTCGTCGTTGCCGACGGCATGGGCGGACACGCCGCCGGCGAGGTGGCGAGCGACATGGCGGTTCACTATGTCGCGCGCGAGCTCGATTCGTTGCGTGGGCTCTCGGACGAGCAAGTCGCCGAACGTATGCGCACCGCGATCCGCACGGCAAACGGGGCGATTTTTCAGCGGACCCTGACCGAGCACGACAAGCGCGGCATGGGTACGACCGTCACCGCGCTCACCCTGTATGAGACGCGGTTTCTGATTGGCCAGGTGGGGGACAGCCGCGCCTATCTCCTCCGGGACAACAAGCTCAGCCAGCTGACCAAGGATCATTCGTACGTGCAGGAGCAGGTGGATGCGGGATACCTGACTCCCGAGCAGGCTCGCACGCACCCCTACAGCAACGTGATCACCCGCTGCGTCGGCGCGAACAGCGATGTTATGCCGGACATCTACGTCGGGACTGTCAGGCCGCGCGACCTGTTCCTGCTTGCTTCCGACGGGTTGACCGGAATGCTGGAGGACTACCAGCTCGCGGAGCTGCTGTCGCCCGACCGGATGCCCGAGGAAGAAGTCGACGCGCTCATTGCCGAGGCCAACCGACACGGCGGTCTGGACAACATCACGGCGGTGATTGTGCGGATCGATTCTGTCGACGCGCCGCCGCCCGAGAACATCACCCAGGCGCCTACGCGCGGGCGGTAAGCAGCCGCTTCTCCCCATCCAGGCGCGCGGCGACTTCTTCGCGCGGCCGCATCACCAGCTCGATCACTCCCCGTTCAGGGATCTGCGCCGGCGCGAGCACGAAGACGCGCAGCCGCTGGGCCGAGCGATGCAGCTCGGCAGCCACGCGCGGCAGTCCGAGACTCTCGAGCCCCGGCATCGACACGTCGAACATGTCCGGCTTCGATGGGAAGTCGAGAAAGAGCTGGTCGGCCTGCAGTCCGGCCTCGCGCGCCAGCCGTTCTTCGACGCGCTGTAACAGATCGGGATCACGGGACGGCCAGTCGGGCGTCTCGGACGGCAGCTCGGTGGCCGGGACGTCGAGCGCGCGCTTGGCGAGGCGGCGCTCGCGGAGCGCGCGCGCCAACCCGGTCTGATCGTGTTGCTGGAGCTCATGGGAGAGCCCATCGTCGGTGGCAAGCGCGATCGCATCAGCGGATATCCGGCCGCCCGCGATCGCGCGCCGCACCAGGCGTTTGAACATCGCGGTCGCGCTGCGTACGGCATGATGCCAGTACACATTGCGGTACATCTGGTATTTCGCGAAGAGGAGCGATTCGAGCGCGGCGAAGCCTTTCGAATGCAGGGTCAACCCGGCGGGCCCTAGGGCAAGCGACGTCAGCAGCCGGTCGACGTCGATCACACCGTATGGAACGCCGCACATCGTCGCGTCGCGCGAGAGGTAGTCCAGCTTGTCGACGTCGATGGGACCCGACACCAGGCCGGCCAATCGGGATGCGCTCGTCCCTTGAATCAGCGCGAGGAGCCGGTCCGCCTCCACGCCGATCCGCTCGAGCGCCGACGCAAGCGCCCCCCCCTCGGTGCGCAGGTGACGCGCCGCGAGCGTCTCGTGATGCGGGAGGCCGGCCTCTTCGAGCGCGTGTGAGAACGGATAGTGACCGATGTCGTGCAGCAGCGCCGCGAGCCGGACGGCCAATCCCTCGTCGGTGTCGAGCTGGCCCAGCTCCGCCACGACGCGCCGCGCCAGATGATACGCGCCCAGCGCATGCTCAAAGCGTGTGTGCGTAGCGCCAGGATAGACGAGGAATGCGTGGCCGAGCTGACGGACGTAACGCAGCCGCTGAACAGCCGGTGTGTCGAGGACCGCGAGCGCCTGCGGCTCGAGGCGGATGTTGTTCCAGAGCGGGTCGCGAACGACCTCGTGCGAGGGGCTAGCGATTCGGGCCGGGGGACTGGGGACCGGCGGCACGCACCCCCGCCGACACCGCGGACGCGAACTGTTCGAAGTTCTTCGTGAACAGAGCCGTGAGTTTGGCCGCCTGCGCGTCGTACCCCGCCGGATCCATCCACGTCTTGCGGGGATCGAGGACGGTGTCGGGCACCCCGGGGACATGCTGCGGAACCTGAAGTCCGAACACCGGCTCGCACCGCGTCGGCACATTGTCGAGCTCGCCGCTCAAGGCCGCGCGAATCATCGCCCGCGTGTACTTCAGGCTCATCCGGTGACCGACGCCGTATGGGCCTCCGGTCCATCCCGTGTTTACCAACCAGCACACGACACCGTGCTTCGCGATCCGCTCCCCCAGCATCTTGGCGTATACCGTCGGCGGGAGCGGCAGAAATGGAGCGCCGAAGCATGCCGAGAACGTTTCCTTTGGCTCCGTCACCCCACGCTCGGTGCCGGCAACCTTGGCCGTATAGCCGGAGAGGAAGTGGTACATCGCCTGATCCGGCGTCAGCCTTGCGATCGGCGGCATGATCCCGAAGGCGTCGGCCGTCAGGAAGACGATGTGCGACGGATGTCCCGCCATGCCTTCCGGGACGTGGTTCGGGATGTAATGAATCGGATACGACGCGCGGGTGTTCTCGGTAATGCGCTGCGAGTTGAAGTCCACGGCACCGGTCTCGGGGTGCACGTCGACGTTTTCGAGGACGGTACCGAACATCTGGGTGGTGGCATAGATCTCCGGCTCGCCCTCCGGCGACAGCTTGATCACCTTGGCGTAACAACCGCCTTCGAAATTGAAGATGCCGTCGTCGGACCAGCCATGCTCGTCATCGCCGATCAGGCGCCGCTCGGCGTCGGCGGAGAGGGTGGTCTTGCCCGTGCCGGACAACCCGAAGAACAAGGCGCAGTCCCCGTCCTGCCCCACGTTCGCGGAGCAGTGCATCGACAGCACGCCCTGAGTCGGCAGGAGATAGTTCAGAACGCTGAAGATCGATTTCTTCAGCTCGCCGGCGTAGCGCGTGCCGCCGATGAGCACCGTGCGTCGCGCGAAACTGATGATGATGAACGTCCCTGACTTGGTCCCGTGCACCGCCGGGTCGGCCTGAAACTCTGGAGCATGCAACACGTCGAATCCCGGCGCGAAACTCGACAGCTCCTCGTCGGACGGGCGCAGGAACATGTTGTAGACAAAGAGGGCGTGCCATGCGTTCGGCGTGACAAACCGGATCGGGAGGCGGTAACTCGGATCCGCACCGGCATAGACGTCGCGCACGAACAGCTCCTGGCCCGCCAGGTGCTGTTCGACGTCGGCCTTAAGTCTTTCGAACTGCGCTGGTGCGATCGGCTGATTGACCTTGCCCCACCAGATCTGTTCCGCCGTCTCCGGCTCCTGCACCAGGAATTTGTCGTTGGGGCTGCGGCCGGTGTGGGGCGACGTCACGGCGCAGAACGGCCCGGCCGCCGTGACGATCCCTTCACGGCGGCGAAGCGCGTGCTCGTACAGCTGCGACGGCGTCAGATTCCGATAGACACGCTGTTCGGTTGAGATGCCCATTCGCTTTTCTAAGTTGACCGCTGGCGGCGGCGATGTTCCAACGCGTCGACGGCGGCGATTACTGCCATATTCACGATGTCCGGGACTTCCGACAACCTTTGCAAGACATGGACCGGACGGTCCATCCCCACAAGGATCGGCCCGATCGCCTGTGCGTCGCCGAGCCGGGCCAGCAGTTTGTAGGCGATGTTCGCAGCGTTCAAGTCCGGGAAAATCAATACGTTAGCCGGCCCATGCAGCTTGGCGAACGGATACACCTGCGTCAAGATCCGTTCGACCACCGCGGTGTCGGCCTGCATTTCGCCATCCACCTGCAGTCCGGGCACGCGTTCGTGCAACAGTGATACAGCTTGTTGCACTTTCCTGGCCAACGGGTGCTTCACCGATCCGAAGTTGGAGAACGAGAGCATCGCGACCCTGGGCTCGATGCCCAGCCGCTCGACAAAACTCGCTGTCGCCGTCGCGATTTCCGCCAGCGTCTCCGCGTCGGGCTCGATGTTCACCGTCGCATCCGCGAAGAACAGCGTCTGCTGGCGGAAAATCATCATGTAGATGCCGTTCACGTGCTTGCGGCCCCGCTCGACTCCGATCACCTCGAGCGCCGGGCGGATCGAATCCGGGTAGTCGACGGCTTCGCCGGCGACGACCGCGTCGGTCCGGCCCGCGTGCAGCATGAGCAACCCGTAGTATATCGGGTCGAGCACCCGCGCTCGTGCTTCCCGGAGCGTCATGCCGCGCCGCTGGCGCCGCTGCCACAGCACCTCGGCGAACTGCTCGCGGTCGGCCGCCGTGCGCGGGTTGATCAATTCGATATCCTCGAGGGGAAGGGCAGCCTCGCCCGCCTGACGCCGAATCGCGTCCACATCGCCCAGGAGAACCGGCCGAGCAATGCCCTCATCGGCGATGATGCGAGCGGCGCGGAGAATGTGGGGATCGTCGCCTTCGGGGAACACGATGCTCGGCGGGTCCTGCTGTGCGCGCGTGATCAGGCCGCGCATCACCTGACGCACCGGTCCGAGCCGTGCTTCGAGCTCGGCGCGGTATTCCTCGACATCGAGGATTCGGCCGGCGATTCCGGATGCGATCGCCGCCCACGCCACCGCGGGCGCGACCCACAGCAGCACGCGGGGATCGAACGGCTTGGGGATCAGATAGTCGGGACCGAATTTCAGCATGTCGCCGCCGTACGCGCGGGTGACGACCTCCGGCACTTCCTCTTTCGCCAGCGCGGCGAGAGCACGCGTCGCCGCCATCTCCATCTCCTCGTTGATCTTTTTGGCGCGCACATCGAGCGCCCCCCGGAAGATGAACGGGAAGCCGAGCACGTTGTTGACCTGGTTGGGAAAATCGGAACGGCCGGTCGCGACGATCGCGTCCGGCCGGGCTTTTTTCGCCTCATCAGGCATGATCTCGGGCGTGGGATTGGCCAGAGCAAAGATGACAGGATGCTTCGCCATGCCTGTGAGCATGTCCCCCGTGACGATGCCGCCAACCGACAGGCCCACGAACACGTCGGCGCCTTTCAGCGCCTCCGCGAGCGTCCGCAGCTTCGTGTCGAGCGCAAAGCGCTGCTTGAACTCGTCGAGATCGGTTCGCCCCTGGTAGATCACACCGTGGTGATCGCACATCGTGATGTTCTGGCGCGTCGCCCCGAGCCGCACGTAATGCTCCGCGGTTGCAATCGCCGCGGCGCCGGCGCCCGCAAACACGATCCTGATCTTGGCGATGTCTTTCTTGACCAGGAGCAGCGCGTTGAGCAGCGCCGCACCGGAGATGATCGCGGTGCCGTGCTGGTCGTCGTGAAAAACGGGAATGCCGAGTGTTTCCCGCAGTCGCCGCTCGATGTAGAAACAGTCGGGAGAGCGGATGTCCTCGAGGTTGATCCCGCCGACGGTGGGCTCGAGCAGCTGGCAAAACCGGATGACGTCGTCGGGGTTCGCGGATCCGACCTCGAGGTCGAACACATCGATGTCGGCGAAGGCCTTGAACAGGATGCCCTTGCCCTCCATCACCGGTTTGCCGGCGAGGGCGCCGATGTTGCCGAGGCCCAGCACGGCGGTGCCGTTCGTGACCACGGCGACCAGGTTCCCCTTCGCCGTGTAGCGATAGGCATCCTCGGGTTGCTTCGCGATCTCCAGGCAAGGCTCCGCCACGCCTGGCGTGTAGGCCAGGGAGAGGTCTCGCTGATCTTTGAACGGCTTGGTAGGCGTGACCTGGATCTTCCCAGGGCGGCCCTGCGCGTGATAGTCGAGGGCCTCCTGGCGGCGACTAGCCAAGGCCAGAAACTCCTGGAAGAGGAAGCGCTGAAGCTAGCGCGGCGGTGGTCCGATTGTCGAGATCGTGTGGTACAGCACCTCCGCCGTGCGGCGGTCCCGGGCGGTCGGGAACTCCACGCGAGGAGTGCCGAACATCAAATCCTCCGACCCCGAGCTGTGTCGCAGCAGGCCGATCGTGTGACCTAACTCGTGGGCGGTGACGCGGGGCAGGCACGCGGCGACCTGCGCCGTCGTGAATCCCCCTGAGACGCGAATCGTGACGCGCAGGGGCTCGGTGATGGTGATCCTCGTGTTCGTCGTATCGAGCTGCAGGTTGGTCACGCCCGTGCAGGCGCCGACGGCGCCCGTGGTGTCCGGCGGCACATCGGGTGGTACGCTATCCTCCCACACCACGATCACATCGGCTGCGCTGGAATCCGAGACAAGGGTCGCTGTGAACTCTCCGTACAAGAACTGTTGCTTCCACACGTCGAGCCCGCGTCCGATCAGGGTGCGCATGGTGCCGCGGTCGTCGGCGAAGTAACGCACGGGCAAGCGGTCGGCCGGCCAGCGGAAGATTTCGCCGGGCAATGCCGGGTGATCGGCCGGATAGCGCGGTGCTCGCTCGGGCACGACGATCTCGCCGCAGCCGATCGCCGTTACCGCGAACAGCAGGACGATGCGACCGCCGGCGGTCGTCATCGGCCGCCGAAGAGTCGCCCACCCACCATCAGGGCGACTCGATGCACGGGTCGGGGGCCGTTGAATCCCACGCTCCGGAGCGCTGGAGTAATGAACCGGTGCACATCGTAGCTCAGCTCGACCTGGAGGCTGTAGCGTGCACCAAAGGCTGGTGTGTACGACGCGCCG
>DASTDR010000283.1:0-4104 GCA_035710265.1 Gemmatimonadales bacterium
GCGCGCATCGGGCAGGATGCAGGCCTCCGCTACGTCTATGCCGGCAACCTTCCGGGCCGGGTCGGCGATCTCGAGGACACGTGTTGTCACCAGTGTGGCGAGAGACTGGTCGTCCGCCGTGGCTACGCGATTCAGCAGTACGCCTTAACGGCCGAGGGGGCCTGCCCGGCGTGCGCAACCCCCGTGCCCGGCCGATGGGGTTCGCGGTTCGAAGGCCAGCGAATCTCGAGCCCCTTCCTGCCCCACGACCGAACGAGGCTTTCGGTGTTGTGATGCGCGAACGTCGCTGGATCCCACTGCTGACGGTGGCGCTTTCCCTTGCGGGCCCGATGCCAGTGTTCGCGCAGGACGGAACGCTGACGATCCGCGGACGCGTGTTCGCAGCCGACAACCGTGCGTCGCTGCCACGCGCGCGAGTGACGATCACGGTGGAGGGTACGGCCGGACTGCCAGCCTACACCGACGACCGAGGCGAGTTCTCGATCGCGACGCCGTCCGCGGCGACTTTCACACTGTCGGTCGTCAAAGCCGGCTACGCGGCCATGCAGATGCCGCTTCGAAGGGCGGAACTTGCATCCACGCGGGAACTGGCGATCGCCCTCACACGTTCGGCGGCCGTCAACGGTCGAGTCGTGGACACGACCGGCGAGACTCTCGTGGGTCAACGCGTGTACGCCGACCGGCTCGACGCTGACGCCTCGACCCTGACCGGTCTGGTGAAGTTCGCGACGACGACCGACGACCGCGGCGAGTACCGGCTCGGCGGCCTTCCGCCAGGACGCTACTCGGTGACCGCCGTTGGCGCGCAGGACCCTGGCGCCGTGGCCACGCTCGCTCTCCAGCCCGGCGACGACCTGCTCGGCATCGATTTCACGGCATCGCCACCGCGGGAGTCGGCGATCGAATCCAGCCCGCAGCCGCCGGAGACGCCCGAGCGCGCGACCATCCGCGGCCGCGTGCTCTCGATGACAGGCCGCCCCCTCGCCCGTGCCGCCGTGAACATCTCCGGGCCGATGCCACCGCGGTACTTCGTCACCGATGCGCGGGGCCGCTTCACCTTCACAGCACTGGCTCCCGGCGACTACGAACTGCGCGCGAGCAGGGGCGACTTCCTACCCACTCCGTTCGGCCAGGAGAGCGCCTTCGAGTCGGCCAGACGGATCAGCGTTTCACCCGGGGCCCGGGTGGACGACGTCACCCTGACGCTGTCACGGGGGCTCGCAGTCACCGGCACCATCGTCGATCGCAACGGCGAGCCGGTGCAGGGTGTCTCGGTGCAGGCACTTCGCTTGAGCACGAGCGGCGATCGACGGCGCGCGGTCCTCGCCGGCGCGCAGGTGGGAGGCAACCGTCAGACCGACGATCGGGGGCGGTACCGGGTGCTCGGGCTGCTCCCGGGAACGTACGTCATCGCCGCGGTGGCCGATGCGGCATCCCTCGGGGGCGGCACGACCGAGTCTCAGTCCTTGCCGATCTACTTTCCTGGCTCCACCTCGATAGCAGACGCCGTCACAGTGACGCTCTCCACGGCGGAGGTCGAAGGGATCGACTTTGCCCTGGCAGACGTGCCCGCTTCCCGCGTCACAGGGGTCGCGCTCGACGCGACCGGTGCGCCGTTCGAGGGCACGATTACGCTCGCGGTCAGCCACCGCTCGGGCAGCATCATTCCTACGGCGCGGACGACGCGCGCGGGGCCCGGTGGGACGTTCACGTTCTTCAACGTTGCGCCGGGGGACTACGTCGTACAGGCGGCCAGACTCCTACCCCTTCGCCCAACGCTTCCGGCTCCAGGCGAAACCCTGCTCGCGAATTTCGAGTTTGCCACCCAGTACGTCACCGTCGGCTCCGGCGACGCCGAACCGCTCCTCCTGCGCACCGCGCAAGGGTCGGTAATGGAGGGTCGCATCATTGTCGATTCGCCAGGGCCCGACGATCCGTACAGACGGATGCAAATCGAGGGACATCCGGTGGACCCCGACCTGGCACCGGCGTCGCTCGTCATGTCGGGCAACACGCCGCGGGGGCCTGACGGGCGTTTCAGCGTCGCAGCGCTGACCGGGCCGCGGCGCATCGTGCTGAACGGGATGCCCGACGGCTGGTATCTGAAGGCGTTGACGATCAACGGATCCGACGTGACCGACGAGGTGATCGACTTCGGCGTTGGCGCGAGCAGCACCGTGACCGCCGAGCTCACGATCTCGGCGGCGGGCGGTGCTATCGCGGGGCGCGTCACGGCGGAGCGGGGGGCCGTCGCCGGCTCTCGAGTGATCGTCTTTCCAGAGGACCGCGGGAAGTGGTTCGAGCGGTCGAGATTCGTCAAGGTTGTCCGCGCGTCGCAGGACGGATCGTTCCGCGCGTCATCCTTGCCGCCCGGCGATTACTACGTCGCGGCCACCACCGTCGCCGCCGGGTCTGACGAGCCGGCGACGGAAGCGGAATTCGAGCGGCTGCTCTCACGCGCGACGCGGGTGACGCTCGACGAGGGGGAAGATCGGAGAGTCGACGTCCCGCTGCCCTAGGATCGTCGTTGCGAAGAGGGACGACCCCGAGCCGGCCGAGGCGGGAGCGTTACGCGCCGTTCAGGTGGATTCGTCGAGCTGGTGCCCCGCGAACGAACCAATAGGGGTCAGTCCATCGTCTCTTTGTAAGGGCGTCAACGATCGGAGGGACTGGACATGATTCGTGGACTTCTTCTGCTAGCGATCGTGGGGGTCGTCGGCGTGGCGGCGTGGACGTACTGGTCGGATAGCGCGCACCTCTCGCCCGGTACCGCCGCGCTTGATGCAGAAACCGCAAAGCAGGAAGCCGCCAGGCTTGCGAGCCGGGCCGCCACCACGGCGAACGACGCTGCGGGCAAGCTCGGCGACACCGTGAGCGACACCGTGAGCGAAGGTAGGCTGACGGCGAAGATCAAGTCGAAGATGGCACTCGACGATCACGTCAAGGCGCGCACCATCGATGTCGACACTTCCGGATCGATCGTCACGTTGACCGGCGTTGTCACGTCTGCGGACGAGCGTGACCGCGCCCTGCGTCTGGCACGTGAGACGGAGGGCGTCACGAAAGTCGTCGACAGGTTGCGTATCGGGAATAGACCGTAGACCCAGTTGTCGGCTCGAGGGGTCGAGGTTCAGCGCGGAGGCTGATCACGGTCCGGATGCGCATCCGGCAGCGTGATTGCGGAGTCGGTCGCGACGGTGAACTTCTTGTGGTCCGTGTAGTGAGTGGCGGCGAGCCACTGCGATCTCGCGCCGAAGAAGAAGGTCCACCGGTGGGCCAGCTCGGCGCGGGACGGCAGCCAGACTTCGTCATTGACGAGGGTCCGTTCGATCCGCAGCGACGAACCCCGGGCGGTTCGACCGTAGTCGTCGCGGAAGAACGACTCCATTCGAATCACGTGCTCCGAGGCTTCGTCGATCCACAACGTGCCCGCCGTCGCGCCGGTCTGGCGCTCGAAATCACTATTCGGCACGACGCCAGGTCTGGGCTCGAACTCCACGACGAAGGCCGGACGATCTCGAACCCGTTCCCGGCGGATGTTCCTGAACGCCGACATCCGGAGATAGGCAGGCAACACGTGTGCGTCGAGCAGCGGTATCAGAATGACCAGAGAACCCTGCGGGGGCTCCCCCTGCCGTCGAGGCACCGCCTTTTCCGGCAGGCGCTGCTGCTCGTACTCCCGAACGATCTTGTTCACGCGCTCGTCCTCGCGGCGCCGTTCGGCTTCACTCAACGCCTCCCCGCCCCTCTTCCGGACCAGTTTCGAGACCGGCTGGCCGCCGATGTGAAAGGTCTCGTACGACGCGCCCTGGCTCAGCGTCGCGCGGCCCTGCTCATCGACCTTTCCCGACGACGAGGTCATCGTGTACGCATACCCTGCGCGTAGTGGCCCCGCCCGCTGCTCGCTGCGTATCACCGCTGACAGCAGGGCGTCGATGTCGAGAGGCCGCTCGGCCGGCACCGCCGGGACGTCGAACGCCTGTTCGCCGAGAGGAACATTGTGCGTGACGCGTTCCACGGCGATCAGAAAGGTCTCTCCATTCCGGTGCCACTCGACCCGGTGAGGCTCCATCACCTGATCGACCGGACGATAGTCGTCGAAGA
>DASTDR010000284.1:0-13106 GCA_035710265.1 Gemmatimonadales bacterium
GGCGGCGCGGTGAATCTGGCGACCTTCGGATGGCCGTCCGAGGCCTACGACAGCGCCGCTGCCTCCCACAAGCGCGCGGCTTCGACGCGGAGATCGCGCAGGTTGAAAGGCTTGCGCACGTAACGGACGCCGAGGCGCGCCAGCGTCTCTTCAGTTGAAGGCCGCACGTCGCCCGTGGCGACGATGATCCGCTCCCGCAGCGCCGGCAGTTTCGTCACCAGCTCCTCCGCCAGCATCGTCCCGCGCTTTCCCGGCGCCATCGCGCGCGCGTCCGTAATCACCAAATCGAAGCCGCCGCGTTGCGCGAGGTCGAGCGCGTGCTGCGGATCGCCCGCGACTTCAACATCGTGCCCGTCGCGGGCAAACAGCGCCTTGATCGTGCGCTGCACGGCGGGATCGGCGTCCACCAGCAGGATCGTACGCTTGGCGGTGGTCTGGGCGTCCGGCAGCCGCGTGCCATGCACCGGCGTCAGCGCGGGCCGGACCGCGTCCACCGGAGCCGGAGGGAGATCGACCCGGAACGAGGCTCCGCCGCGGGGCTGGCGGGGCTCGATCGTGATCTGGCCACCATGGCTCGCGACGATCGAATAGGTGATCGACAGTCCCAGACCAGTGCCTTTTCCCGGCTCTTTCGTCGTGAAAAAGGGCGTGAACACATTGGGCAGCACGTCCTCGGGGATTCCGGGGCCGGTGTCGACTACGCGCAGATGGACCTGGCCGTCGAACCAGGTTGAGACCGAAATCGCCCGCGGGCGTTCGCGCGTGTTTTCCGCGACGGCCTGAGCGGCGTTCGTGACGAGGTTCAGCACGACTTGCTGGAGTCCGTGACGGTCGCCGAGGACCCCGGGGAGCGTGCCGCTCAGCTCCCGCTCGACCGAGATCTCCCGGAGCTTGAGGTCATAGGTCATCAGGGACAGCGTGCGCCGGATGACGTCGTTGAGGTCCACGAGCACGCGCTCGCCCGAGCCCTTGCGCGCGAACGTCAGCAGGTTGCGCACGATACGGCCGGCGCGCTCGGCCTGCTCGTGAATGACCTGCAAATGCCCGCGGTCTTTTTTCCCGAGCTCTTTTTGCTCGAGCAGAAACTCTGAAAGGCCGGTGATCGATGTGAGCGGGTTATTCAGCTCGTGCGCGACGCCGGACACGAGCTGACCGACCGCGGCCAGTTTTTCACTCTGCACGAGCTGGGTCTCGAGCGCCTGCTGCTCCGTCACGTCTTCGACCAGGACGACGATGCTTTGCTCGCTCATCGCGCCCGGAATGCGCGCGGCGTTGATCCGGACCGCGCGGTTGAGCCGCTCGGAGCGCGCGACCAGCGGGGCGGGGCGCTCGCCGCGGCGCGTCGCCGCGAGCAGCTCGAGCAGCCCGTTGGGCTTGCCGAGCAACGCATCGCCCAGCGCCGTGCCGACGACGTTCTGAAGCGGCATGCTCAGCAGGCTCGCCATGGCGCGATTGGAGCGCCGCACCCGCCCCTCGTCGTCCACGACCGCGATCCCTTCGCTGAGCGCGTCGAACGCCGTCTCCCACTGCTCTTTGGCGCGGCGCACCATCTCGAAGAACCTGGCGTTGGCGATGACCACCGCCGCGTGCGTCGCGAGCGTGGAAAGGAGGCGGATATCCTCCGGCGCGAATACCCCTTCGCGTGGATCGGTGATGACGAGCGTGCCGATCACGGTACCGTGCGAGCGGAGCGGCACGGCGGCGGCCGCCGCCGCCTCCACACCGCTCGAGATCAGAGTCGGCTCGCCCGCAGCGCCAGCGCCTGAATTCCTTACCAGCTCGAGGTGCTCATGGCCCGTGGAGCGGACCACCAGCCCCGGATCGTTGGACGGGATCGGCTGGCCCCGCATGCCGCTCAGGGTGCCATCCGCCGCCGCCACGCGCAGGGGGTCGCTGGGGGCATCGCCAACGAGCGCCAGCAGGGCGCCCTGGGCATCCAGGAACCGCACCGCGTACCGAACGACCTGCTCGACGATCCGATCCAGCTCGAGCGAGTCGGACAGCACGTAGGACAACTCCTGGAGGGAAAAGAGCTCCGACAGGCGGCGATTGAGCTCCTCCGCCGCGCGCCGGCGTTCCCGTTCGGTGCGAACGAGCCGGGCGCGCAGGATCCAGATCACCACACCGGCCGTAATCACGACCAGGGCGAGCATCGCGCCGACGACGGGCCACTGCGCCAGAGAGTTCACGTCCGCCAGTTTAACACCTCTCCTCTTGCCCGGTTAAATCCGACAGATATATTCGTGTATCCTGCTGCCTTCGGTATCCCTCGTTGAGGCCCAATTCTCAACTGTTTTCACCGCCTAACCCCGATGGAGTTGTGATGTCTCAAACAGTCGCGCCGGCAGTCGTGGCCATGCTCCTGGCCAGTTCCGTTGCCTCAGCGCTCTCGGCCCAGAAGCCTGACACGCTAAGCGACACCGCGGCGCTGCGTCTTCCGGCCGTCGAGGTCATCGGCCAGGTCGACGGTTTGAGTCGCGTACCGGGATCGGGACTCGTGCTCGGCCGGATGGCGCTCCAAGCGCCTCGTCCCGCGACTCTGACTGAAGTGCTGCGCCTGGCTCCTGGCCTGAATGTGCGCGATGAAGAAGGCCTGGCCTTGCGGCCCAACATTGGCATCCGCGGCCTGTCGCCGACGCGTTCCACAACGGTGCTGCTGCTCGAAGACGGAGTTCCCTTCACCCTGGCGCCCTACGGTGACAACGCCTCCTACTACCATCCGGCATTCGAGCGCTTCGATCGGGTGGAGGTGCTCAAGGGTTCAGGCCAGATCTTGTTTGGTCCCCGCACCGTGGGAGGGGTGATCAACTACGTGACCCCGGCCATCCCGCTGGAGCCGGCAGGTCGCGTCGAGCTCACCGGCGGCGGCCGGGACTATACCAACGGGCGTCTGCGGTTTGGTGGCACCTGGAATGGCGCGGGCTTGATGGTGGACGTGGGACGCAAGCATGCCGCCGGAGCCCGCGACAATGTGAGCTCCACGCTCCTCGACGGAACCGTGAAGGCGTCGTTGAACCTCGGCGCGCGGCAGTCGCTCGTGCTGAAGGGTGGATTTCATCGCGAGCGTTCGCAGGTGACTTATTCGGGCCTGACGGAGAGCGAATGGGCCGCCGATCCCTATCAGAACCCGTTCCGCAACGACTCGATGCTGCTCGACCGTACCGGGTTCGCCGCGACCCATCGCGCCGAGCTCGGCGGCGCGACGCTCACCACCGCCGGCTATGCCTACACGATCACGCGACACTGGTGGCGGCAGTCGAGTAACTCGGCCGAGCGGCCCAACGATGCCTCGGATCCCAACTGCGCGGATATGGCGAACCTTAACACGACCTGCGGCAACCAGGGCCGGCTGCGCGCATATCAGGTCGTAGGGGTGGAGCCGCGCCTGCGAACCGATTTCGCAGGCGGCCGACAGCAGCTCGACGCCGGCATTCGGCTGCATTACGAACAGCAGGACCGTGAGCAGGTCAACGGGGCGTTCCCCACGGCGCGGACCGTCGGTCCTGCGACCGACGTGAATTCGGGGATCGCGGAAGACAACCTCCGTACCAATACCGCCGTTTCGGCGTTCGCACAGCACCGCGTCATGGCGGGTCGCTGGGGCGTCACGGCGGGACTGCGTGTCGAGCACGTCGGATTCGAGCGTATCAACCGCCGTCCCACCTCGAGCGATCCCCAGGGTGTTCGGGGCACGACCTCGCTGACGGAGCTTATTCCCGGCGTGGGCGTGACGTACCTGGCGCGCCAGGGCGTCACGGTGTTTGCGGGAGCGCATCGCGGGTTCGCTCCGCCGCGCACCGAGGACATCATCAACAACAACACGGGTGACGTTGTCGAGCTCGACGCCGAAAAGAGCTGGAACTACGAACTGGGGCTCCGTTCCCGGGTTGGCGGGGGCCTCTCGGTCGAGGCGACCGCGTTCGCCATGGATTTCGCGAATCAGATCATTCCGGCAAGCGTTGCCGGCGGTACGGGAGCGACGCTGACGAGCGCAGGTGAAACCATGCACCAGGGGATCGAGCTGGCCCTGGACGCCAGCACGCGCGGCCAGTGGGGATGGCGGCACGATCTATCCCTTACCGTCGCGTACACGTGGCTGCCGCTCGCCGAGTTCCGCGGCGAGCGCTTCGCGTTCATCGGCACGGGCGGCAGCGACGTGGTGGGGAAGGTGTACGCCGATCAGAATGCCGGGGGGACGCGGTCGCCCGTTTCCGTGACGGGCCGGCGGCTCCCGTACGCGCCACGCGACCTGGTAACCGCCGCGCTCGGCTGGGCCCCTCCCGCGGGACCGGAACTGCGCGTCGAGGCGGTGCGAATCGGCGAGCAATACGGCGATCCCGTCAACACCGTCATCACGGTGCCCGACGGACAGCAGGGCGTCCTGCCGGCCGTGACGCTGTGGAACGTGGCGGCGACGTGGTTCGTGCCGGCACTCCGCGTGACGCTGTTCGGCTCCGTCAAAAATGTGTCTGACGAGGTCTACATCGCGGATCGGACGCGCGGACTGCTTCCGGGAGGCCCGCGCTGGGCCCAGCTGGGCATCAGCCACAGTTTCTGACGCCGCCCGCCCCGCGCTTTCCGCTTGCGGTGGTCGTCGCGCTCGTGTTCGTCGCGGCCTGCCGGCAGGGGCCGCGCGTCGTGACACTCGCCCGGACGTGGCAAGCGGCGGGCGGAACCACGGTCAGCGTCGCGGCGTGGTCCGCGGACTCCCAGGCTCTGCGCCGCGCGATCGAGCAGGTTCGCGACTCGATGCAGGCGTTCGATTCGGCGCAGAGTCGCCCAGCGATGCGCCGCATTTGGCTGTCGGCACGGGAGCACCTGCGCGTCACCCCTGAATGGCGCGACGTGCTGGACAGCTACTCCCTCGACCGCGCGGTTTCGCCGCTCGTGGCGGTTGCCGACAGCGCGCTGTTCGATCTCGGCGGGCAGTTCCTGTGGATTGGACCGGCGACCCGGCGCGGCGTGGGGATCGCTGATCCGGACAACTCGCTTGACCTGGTGGCGCAGGTTGAGCTGCGCGAGGGTTCGATCAGTACGGTGATCGGCGAGCACCGCTCGGTGAGCGCCTTGGGGGCCGACGCATTCATCGCGTCGGCGTGGGCGAGCGCGCTGTTTTCCGTAGGGTGTGACGAAGCGCTGGCGCTGGCGGCGCGCCGGCGCATCAGCGTGGTGTGCGTGGACTCGGCGGGGGTGCGGTGGAGTCCCGGGCTACAGAATCGCGTCGCCCTTCTCCCCGGGCGCGTGCGTTGACCCGCGCGCGCTCCTGATCGAGCAGCCGGATCGAACGAACCCACGCGGCGCTCGACAGTCCCAGGTATTGCACGAGCATATCCTCACGCACGGCGATTCCCGGCTCAAAGAGGTATAGCGCGGCCGCCTGCTGGCGCGCATCGAGCTGATACGAGCTCCACGTGGGCGAGAGGGGCACGAGACCGATCGGCCGGAACAGCCTGCCGCGGCTCGTAATGTTCAGGTCCTCGGGATTGAACCTCGCCTGCGGCACGACCCCAAGGAACGTCACCATGACGAGCGTGGGTTGCTCGGTGCCGGCGCGGAGCGCCGCGTCTCGGATGTCGATCATCCGGCTCTGAATCAGCTGCCGGAGCGAGCGATAGGTGTCGGGGGCCAGCAGCCGGATGACCTGTTCTTCCAACGGCAGCACCTGGATCTCGACGGTGCCTGTCGAGAACCGGACGGTGATGTCGTCGCGACGGAGCGTGCCGTAGCCCGTCGGAATCGTATCCTGGGCGGTCAGGCGGTTGAACGGCTGGGCGGTGAGAAATGCCGCCAGCAATCCCGCTGTTCGAGCCGCCCAACCGCCGAACCGGCCAACCGCTTTCATGCGACTCCTCTTACCAGTCCCTCGATCGCTTCCCGCAACTCGACGATGCCCCCACCGGTCTTGGCGCTGGTGACGACCACCTGATCCTCCGGCAGCTCCAGCTCCTGGCGCAGCTCGCGCTCTCTCGCGTTTCGTTCACTCGTCGAAAGCTTATCGGCTTTGGTCAGCGCCGCGAGCACGTGGGTTTCGCCCTCGGCGAGCGACTCCTGCATGGCCCAGTCGTCCGCCGATGGGGAGTGGCGGATGTCGAGCAGCCATACCACGCCCCGAAGCCATTCCCGGCGCAGGGCGTGTTTGAGCAGCCCGCGAAACGCCGCCCGCTGCGCCTTGCCTGCTCGAGCATAACCATATCCCGGCAGGTCGAGGAAGTAGTGCGAAGTATCTATGCGAAAGACATTGAGCGCGCGGGTCTTCCCGGGCGTTCCGGACGTCTTCGCGATCCGGCGTCCCACGATCGCATTCAACAGCGACGATTTGCCGACGTTGGACCGGCCGAGAAACGCGACTTCGGGCAGCGGGGGGTCGAGCAGCGCATCGGCTCGCGGAAACGAGCCGATGTAGTGGGGATCCGTCAGGCTTCTTTCTTCTGGCGGGGGCGCTCGGTCACGAGCAGTGGGGCGCGGCCCGACGTGACGCACTCGGCGGTGATGGCCACCTCGCGCACGTCGTCGCGGCTGGGCAGCTCGAACATGATCTCCGTCATCATCTCTTCGAGGATGGCGCGCAGGCCGCGGGCGCCGGTGCCGCGCTTCATCGCCTTCTGGGCGATCGCCTTCAACGCTTCCTTATCGAGCGTCAGGCGCACGTCCTCGAGGTCGAACAGCTTCTGGTACTGCTTGGCGAGCGCGTTCTTGGGCTCGGTGAGAATCTTGATCAACGCGTCTTCGTCGAGCGCGTCGAGCGGCACCGTGACCGGGAGGCGCCCCACCAGCTCGGGAATCAGCCCGTAGCGGAGCAAATCGTCGGGCTCGACGTCGACGAACGGGTTCTTTTTGACTTTGGCGGCCACACCGGCGACAACCTCTTCCTTGGTGAATCCGATCTGGCGCCGGCCCGTGCGTGACTCGATGATCTTCTCGAGCCCGTCGAACGCGCCGCCGCAGATGAAGAGGATGTCCTTGGTGTTGACCTGGATGTACTCCTGCTGCGGATGCTTGCGTCCTCCCTGAGGGGGCACGCTGGCGACCGTGCCCTCCAGGATCTTAAGCAGCGCCTGCTGTACGCCTTCGCCCGAGACGTCGCGCGTAATGCTGGGGTTCTCGGACTTCCGCGCGATCTTGTCGATCTCGTCGATATAGACGATGCCCCGCTCGGCCTCGGATACGTTGAAGTCGGCAGCCTGCAGCAGGCGCACGAGGATGTTTTCGACGTCTTCGCCGACGTACCCGGCCTCGGTGAGGGTGGTGGCGTCGGCAATCGTGAACGGTACGTCGAGAATCCGGGCCAGCGTCTGCGCCAGCAGCGTCTTCCCCACGCCCGTGGGGCCGATCAGCAGGATGTTGCTCTTGTCGAGCTCGACGTCGTTATCGCGTCCCGAGTGGGAGTTGATCCGTTTGTAGTGGTTGTACACGGCGACGGCGAGGGTCTTCTTGGCGCGGTCCTGCCCGATCACGTACTGGTCCAGCACGTCCTTGATTTCCGCGGGGGTGGGGACCTGCGTGATCGCTTCGGCGACTTCGCGCTCTTCATCCTCCGCCAGGATTTCGTTGCAGAGCGCGATGCACTCATTGCAGATGTAGACCGACGGCCCGGAGATGAATTTCCGGACCGAGTCCTTGGATTTGCCGCAAAAGGAGCAGCGGAGGTGCTTGTCGTGCGACATCGTCTCCTAGTATGGGAAGGGGGTTCTAGCGGCGCAAGGGATCACTTCTTTGCCTTCCCGTCTTCCTTGATTTCCTCATAGTTCGAAATGACGTGATCGATCAATCCGTAGTCTTTAGCCTCTTCGGCCGACATGAAGCGATCCCGGTCCATGTCCTTCTCGATCGTCTCGACGGTCTTGCCGGTGTGCTTGGCGTACAGCTCGTTGAGCTTGCGGCGCAGGAACAGGATTTCCTTGGCCTGGATCTCGATGTCGGCCGCGGTGCCCTGGGTGCCGCCCGACGGCTGGTGCATCATGATGCGCGCGTGGGGCAGCGCTGAGCGCTTGCCTTTGCGGCCCGCGGCGAGCAGGAACGAGCCCATCGAGGCCGCCATGCCCATGCAGATCGTGTTCACCGGCGCGCGCAGAAACTGCACCGTGTCGTAGATGGCCATGCCCGACGACACGATCCCACCCGGCGAGTTGATGTAGAGATAGATGTCGCGCTCCGGATTGTCCGCGTCCAGGAACAGCAGCTGCGCGATGATGATGTTCGCGACATCGTCGTTGATGCCGCTTCCGAGAAATACGATGCGGTCCATCAGCAGACGGCTGAAGATGTCGTAGGTGCGCTCGCCACGGCTCGAGCGCTCGATGATGTACGGCGGGTAGATGTGCCCTTCGTTCTTCGTCACGCTGGCTCCACGGTGGACTGCGACAGGAGATAGGTGAACACCTTCTCCTCGGTGATGCTCCGCGCGACATCACGGAGCCGCTTGGCCTTCTCCAACGACGCGTACAGCTCGGCGGGAGGCATCCCGCGCCGCTCCGCGAGCTGCTGAATCCTCTCGTCCAGCTCCGCCTCGGTGGCGTGCAGCTTCTGCGTCTCGAGCACGTAATCGAGCACCAGGTCGCGCTTCACCTGGGACTCGGCGACGGTGCGGAACTCCTGGGCAAACTGCGGCCAGCGCTCCTGGGGGACCTCGTAGGCTTGCGCGTACATCCCCAGCACCCGCTCGACCAGGGGCCGCGGCGCGGTCACGTTGTTGGCCTCGATGATCTGTTGCACCAGCTCGCCCCGCACGCTCGCGTCCGCGTCGCGCCCGGCTTCCTTCTGCAGATCGTCGGTGACGGCTTTTCTGAGGGCGTCGAGCGACTCGAAATCGCCGATCTCGCGCGCGAACGCGTCGTCCAGCGCGGGCAGCTCCTGCCGCTTGACCTCGCGCAGCGTGATTTTTACGTCGCGCGTCTGCCCGCGCTTCGATTCGTCCGAGAAGTCGTCGGGGAAGCGCACGGTCGCATCCACCGATTCGCCCGGCACGAGGCCCATGATGCGCTCTTCGACGTCGGGAATGGCCCGGCCTTCGCCCAGCACGAACTGATAGGGCTGCGGGTCCTTCTCCGCGCCGTTCTCGCGCGTCGCGATGATGATGTCGACGAGGTCCTTGGGCTTGGGCTTCTCGCCCGCCACGGGGCTCCACGGCGCGCGCTGCTCGCGCAGCGTGTTGATCTGGGCGTCGACCTGCGCCTCCGTCACCGCGTTGACCTTGCGGGTCAGCCGAAAGTTGCCCAGACGCTCGAGCTTGAGCTCGGGCTTCAGCTCGACATGGAACTCGAACGTGACCGGCGCCCCGTCTTCCCACTTCAGGTTGTGAATGTGCGGGTCGGCGATGGGCTTCAGCTCTTCCTGCTTTTGCGCGACGCGCCAGCTCTCCTGCACCAGCTCACGCAGGGTCTCCTGGCGGATATCGTCGGCGAATTTCTTGCGCACCACGGCCGGCGGCGCCTTGCCCTGCCGGAATCCCGGCAGGCGCGCGCGCTGCTGATAGAACTTCATCGCGCGCTCTTCGGCGGCCTTCACGTTATCGGGGGGAATGGTAACCTCGAGCGAGGCTTCCCCCGGCTCCACTTTGGTTTTCTTTACGAGAATATCTGGCATGTCGGTCAAAATCTAACGGGTATGGGGAGTGGGGAGTGGTACCTGACAGTTCTGCCGATAGAACCACTCCCCACTCCCTTGTTTATTTGAGATGCGACCGGAGGGACTCGAACCCCCACGGGTTGCCCCACCAGCTCCTAAGGCTGGCGCGTCTGCCAATTCCGCCACGGTCGCGTGCCCCTGTATAATAATCGCCTACCCGCTCTCGGAGCCCGCTTGTGCCCAGCTTGAGATTGGTTTCGCTGCTGACGCTGTTGTGCGCTACACCCCTCGTTGCGCAGGATAAGGAAAAGCTCTGTACCGACCTCCTGAACCGCCCCATGCGCGTCGGCGAATGGGCGGACTACCGCTGGAAAGGCGGCCCCACCGAAGGCTCCACCATGCGCATGGCGCTGGTCGGCACCGAAGCCGTCGCCGGCAAGCCCAACTATTGGTATGAGGTCGCCTTCAACGACGCGACGCGCGGCAAGACCATTATCCAGTTTCTGGTCCCCGATTTCGGCTTCCAGGCGTCGTCGATTCACGGGCTCATCATGAAAACCGGCACTGAGCCTGCGATGCGCATGCCGCAGCAGATGGTCCAGATGATGGCCGGTCAGATGGACCAAAGCTTCGGTTCCAACTTCACCCGCAAGTGCCAGCAGACGACCGTCGTCGGGTGGGAGTCGCTCACGGTGCCGGCGGGTACGTTCCGCGCGCTCCATGTCAAAGACACGGGCGAGCAGACCGATGCCTGGCTCGTGCCGGACGTGTACTTCGCTCTCGTGCGGGCTCAGATGAAGGACGGCAGTTCGATGGAGCTGACCGGGAAGGGAACCGGCGCGAAGTCCTCGATTACGGAGACGCCGCAGACGATGCCGTCTCCGCGCTGAGCCGCGCGAGCGCCTTGCGCGCTTCGTCTACGAAGGGTTGAAGCTCCGGATCCGCGTTGCGCCACGCGCGCACAACCGTGGTGTAGCCGTCGATCGCGCGCTCGCGGTTACCCAGCCGCTCGTTCACGCGCCCGCGCTCCAGCGCCCGCAGCACTTCCAGCGGTGTGACTCCCGGTACGAAGCCCCCCAGCGGCCGGTCCAGCCGGGCCGCGGCCTCCGGCAGCCGGCCGCGGGCCGCGAGCAACTGGCTGTGCACCAGATCGTCGATATGGCATGCCCCGAAGCACGCGCTGTCGGGCAGGGCGTCGAACAGCCGCAACGCTTCGGCGCTGTCGCCGCGCGCGAGCGCGAGATACGCGCGCTGCTGCGCCGTGAGGTAGCTCAAGAATTCCCGCGCGATCGCGGGCGCGCTCGGCGGCATGCCGCGCTGCCGCAGCGAATCCACCCACTGAATTGCTCGTAACAAGCCGGTCGTATCGCGCAGGCCGGCGAGCAGTGGCGCTGCATACATCGGTCCCTCGCCGCGGCTCACGCTCAGCGCGCGGGCAAGCCGGCCTGCGCTGTCGGCGGGGAGCGCGCCGACATACGCGAACTGCGCCTGCAGCGCAGGAATCGTCGTGAGGCGCGCCGCCTCGACCACGTGACCGCGGCCGGACAACAACACCGGCAGGCTCAAGGTCGAAAGATCTGTCGTCCTGCCGGTGCGCTGCTCCGCCGCGACGCGCGCGCGTGCCACGGCCACGGGGGTTTCTGCCGAATCGAGCCAGCGCCAGATCGAGAGCCAGACGGCCTGCACGACGTGCTCGTCCGCACTGTCGGCCAGGTAGCCGATCGCGCCGGCTCGGGTTTTCGGATCGACCAGGTCGAGCACGAGGGCGGTGCTCTGGGCGTACACCCCCATCGCGCCTTCCGCGAGAAACGCCCTGGCATATCGCGCCCCGCTCGTGTCGCCAAACTCCAGACCCAGAGACACGGCGTGGACGTACGATGGGGTGAACGAGGAATCCAGGGCGATGGAGCGATCGAAGGCTTCGAGTGCCGTCTGCTGCTTGACGCCCGCGAGGCTGCCGGCATGGTAGCGGGCGTCGCCCAGCATGTACCACAGCTCGGGGTCGTTCGGATAGCGGCGCACGGCCTCTTCGAGTGTCCCGAGCAATCTGCGCCCGTAGCTCCACCAGCGGCCCGCGAGCTGCGCGGGTCCGCCATACACGACCGCGGCCAGCGACTCCGACTGCACGATGAGACTCTCGCGTGGCGCGAGACCGTGATTGAGCGCACCCGCGCGGAGCTTGTACGTGCGCGACGTGGAATCGTCGGCACGATGCTGCCACCCGGCCGCCATCCCCGCATGACTCCACGCGAGTGTGAAGCCACTATCGAGTGCGATCGCGCGCTGGTGGTAGGCGAGCGAGGAATCCCAGGCCGAGCGGCGCAGAAACTGCTCGCCCTGCAAGAAGGCCTTGAGCGCGGGAACTGAGCGCGAGCCCAGCGACGCGCTGCGCACGACCCCGATGGCCCGCGTGCGTCCCAGCTCACGCAGCACGCGCACGGTCAGCGAGTCGGCGAGCCGGTCCATCCGGTCGGTGCGCTCGCGCAGCTCGATCTCTCCGAGCACCGTGGGCCCCTGCACGTCGAGCACGGTGGCGGTGAGACGGACCGAGTCCGACCCCGCGCCGATCAAGCCGCCGTATACGACCGTCCGCGCAGCCGTCTCCCGTCCCAACGCCTGCGCCGCCGCGGGATCCGCGCGACCCGCGCCCCAACGCCGCACGACGAGCGTCGGCGACACGGTGCGCAGTGGCCCCGCCCCGTCCAGGCTCCGCGAGAGGACGTCCACGAGACCCTCGCGCCACAGCTGCAGGTCGGGTCCAATGACGTCGAACGGCGCAATCACCACGCGGTTCGGATCGAGCGCCGGAGCATTGCGCGGCCGCATGGCGAGCCACCCCCCGAGTGCCAGCAGCAGCAACACCGCTGCCGCGGCGACCACGCGATTGCGCGGCCGCCGCAGCGCGTGGCGCACCGTCGTGATCGGCGACGTGACGGCCACCGAGCCGCTCGGCGTCGCCATCCCGTCGAGCGCGTCCAGAATCTCGCTCGCGCTCTGAGGGCGATCCGCCGGATTCTTCTCGAGGCACCGCATCACGAGCTGGGCCAGGGCGGGCGACAGCGCCGGACGCTTGTCGGTGATCGGCGCGACGGGCTCGGTCACGTGCGCGGCGAGCATCTGGTGCGGCGCCATTCCGGCAAACGGTGAGCGGCCGGTCAGCATTTCGTACGCCATCGCCCCGAACGCGTAGATGTCGGCGCGGTGGTCGATGTTCGGATCGCCGGCCGCCTGCTCGGGCGCCATATAGGCCGGCGTCCCGAGCGCCACGCCGACGGAGGTGAGCCCGCTTTCCGTCTTGGCCTGGCTCACGGCTTTGGCGACGCCGAAGTCCGCCACCACGGCGTGGTTGCCGGAGAGCAACACGTTGTCGGGCTTGATGTCGCGATGCACGACGCCGCGCGCATGGGCGTAGGCCAGCGCGTCGGCCACGTCCTTGAGAATCCGCACGGCATCCTTCACCGGGAGCTCGCCGGCGCGCGACAGCCGCGTGCGCAGGGGCTCGCCCTCGACGAACGGCATGGTGTAGTAGAGGAGGTCTTCGT
>DASTDR010000285.1:0-7618 GCA_035710265.1 Gemmatimonadales bacterium
GTTTCATACGAAGCTTCGCCTGCCCACACCACGGCACCCGAACGCCTGGCTTCGGCTCGGACGACGCCCGTGCCGACCGTGAGATGCAGGACGGGAGCGCGAGCGAGATTCAATCCGTCTCCCGGCGGATCACGGCGAGTCGGCCAGGTACCGGGACTACCGTGAGCGTCGCCCGGGCGACGATGGGCGTGTCGCGCACTGCGCCCTCAAGTGATACGATCAACTGCGGTGGGGCGAACACCGCGGTGCGCGCAAACTCCGAATAGTTCCTGAGCAGGATCGCGCGCGAGGCGGGCGACAGCGTACCCGCCAGCTCGTCGGTGCTTTGTAGCGGACGGCTGGTGCGCCTGCTCTGAATCAGAGCCACGCTTTCTTCGGTGGCTCCCGGGAGGAGGCGCAGCACTTCTCGAGGCGCAGCGTTGACGTTGAGGACGCCTATGCCGCGAGTCGTGACGAACGGGGCGAGGCGGCCCGCGAGCGTCGCATCGACGCCTCTCACTTGTCGGAGATCATAGATCGTGCCCTGCCGGCGCTGTGTTATCACGGAATCGGCCAGTGTTCGTGGCAGACCTACGACCTGGAATAGACGCGCAAGCACGTCTCGATCGGCGGTGTTGAGATTCACTTTGGCCGCGGGGTCTTCAAGGGAAGCACTGCACCATGTGCCCCGCCCCAGGTCGATCCGACCCAGGTCACGGATTGTGGGATCGTGGGCAAACCGCGCCTGCAGGATTTCCCCGCACGCTTCGCGCGCCCACTCCGCACGCGTGAGGAGCACACGGTTCCGGGTCGTTGCGCTGCCGAGCCGAGCGACGAGCATGCCGGCGCCGGTGAGCGCGGTCATCGCCGTGATCACCCACAACACCGCGACCAGCGCAAAGCCTCGGGCGTTCATCCGCGCTCCTTAACCAGGAACAGGAGCGTATCCACCCTTCCCTCTTCCTGCGTCCCTCGTCCCAGTCTCATTCTGATCGCGAGTGGCGCGCTCACGGGCGAAATCCATTCACGCACCCATTTGGCGTCAGCGCCTGGTTCGAGCAGGTAGTCGAACGCAACTTCCATGAGGCTGTCGGCGAGGGGCAGGACACCACCTCGAGGTCGTGCGAGCAGCTGACTGCCCTCGCGGCCGATCTCGATCGGCTGCGGTTCGAACCAGCCACCAGGCGTGAGTTGCCACGAAGTGAACGAGACTCCGTTCGCGCGACCCGAGAATGGTGGCTCGAGCGATAAGAACGTGACCTTGAGCCAGCGGCGCGCGTTGCTGTGTCGATCCAGAGCCTGACGCTCGGAGGAGACCGCCCGCGCGCCGTCCGCCACACCCGTGAACATCTGGTGCGCGGCGAGAACCACGATGCTCCCGATCGTGAGGGCAACGAGCACTTCCATCAACGTGAAGCCGATGGATCCGTGGGCTGAAGCCCCGGCTCGGCGAAAGCGCGCGTCCTTAAGGACGCTGCGTCGTGGCCGAGCCGGCTCTTCAGAGCACGGACACCACAGCTCTGTACTCATGGTATCTCGGTGCGTCGATACACGACCGTGACCAAATCCTCCACGTGGGGCGATGTCTGCTGCAGCAGCGCAATTCGGTAGAGCGTCGGCTCAGGTCTCTGAATGTCGGCGATGAACTCACCAATCACGCGGCGGCCAAGGCGCTGGTCGAGCTCATGCCGGCGCAGCAGCGTGAGCGCCGCGAGCAGGCGTTCTTCGGTGGCCAGCGTCGCTTCGCGCGCCTGCGCGTCGTGTTCTCCGCGAAGTCCCGCGCCTACGAGCTCGATCAATCCGATGCCGGCAGTCGCGAGAATCACGAGTGCGACCAAGACCTCCAGCAGCGCAACGCCGCGGTTATCGCGCATCGGGAGTCCCGGTTAGCCGATCGACGGTAGCACCGATCGCGCGGCCGTCGGGCAGAAACAGCACGCCGTGCGCGAATCGCGGTGTGCCCGAGCGAATTGCCGCGGTTCGGGCCTCACGCAAATCCATGATCTCCTGGGATTCGCGGGGTGCTTGGAGAGACCCTAGAGCGAGACCTGTGATTCCGAGGATCACGCCGAGAATCGTCAACACGACGAGAAGCTCGAGGAGTGTCACCCCCGACGCACAACGCACCACGCACGGACTCATCAGACCGGCCTCAGCGAATAGACCGCCTGCAAGAGTGCCGCGGCTGTGAACGCCGCGAGTGCACCGAAGGTGACGATCAATGCCGGCTCGAGCGCTGTAACGAGTGTCCGCAGGCCGCGCTCAGCTTCCTGGGCCGCCAGGTTACCTGCGCCAAGCGCCATCTCGGCTAAACGGCCGCTCGATTCCCCCACCATCACCAGTTGCAGCGCACTCGGGCTGAGCGCAGCTTCGCGCTCGAGCGCGAAGCCGAGGGATGCGCCTTGAAGCACACGCTCACGGCTGCGAGCGAGTCGCTGGGCGATGGCCAGATCGCCAGCCGCTTCCCGGGCGGCGTCGAGCGCGGCGAGCAATGCCATGCCGGATCGTAGCATGCCGCCCAGGGCCCGCATGACGCGTGCGGTGGCGAGCGCCCGTCGCACTCCCCCGATGAAAGGAAGTTTGAGCAGCACCTCGTCCATGCGTTTCCGCCCGTTCGGTCGCCGGATCCATTCGACCGCGCTCCAGGTCGCCGCTACGGCGAGTACCAATCCGGGAATCCAGAACGTCGAAACGAGCTGCGACACACCGAGCAGGACGCGCGTGGCCGGCGGGAGCTGTTGGCCGAGATCGCCGAGGATCGCGGCGAAGCGCGGCACGACGACGGTCGTGATCACACCAATGGATGCAACGCCCACGGCCGCGAGCAGCAGAGGATAGGTCAGCGCTTGGCGCACGCGGCCGACGAGGTCCGCTTCCTGCTCCAGGTGCGTCGCGATCTGCTCGAGCGCGGCGCCGAGCTGGCTGCCGCGCTCGCCCGCACGAATCATCCCGATCACGAGCGGTGGCACCACGCCGCGACCGGTGGCAAGGGCGTGCGCCAAGCTCGCCCCCTCGCGCAGCCGTTCGCGGGCGCTCGCGAGTATCTCGCGCAGCGAACCTGACGTGAGTGGTTCGCTTGCCGCGATAGCGCGCTCCAGCGGCACCCCCGATGCAACGAGGGCCGCAATGCCGCGAAACACGATTGCCAGGTCGCGACGACTGGCCGGGGGGCAACGATCTTCGGCCGCGGGTGCAACGGCAATCGCGAAGAGGCCTCGATCGGCAAGGGTAGCGGTGGCCTGGACGTGACTCTCGGCCTCGACGGCGCCGGTGACGATCGCACCGTCCTGTCGCGCAGCACGGTAGGAGTAGGCGCTCATGGCCGCCGCGCGCTTCCTTCCCAGGATGTCACATCGGCATCTTCGCCGCTCCCTCCGGCTTGCCCGTCGCGACCCAACGAGAGCAAGTCATAACTCTCGCCGTTGACGTCGCCCGGTGACTTGTATGCGTACGGTTGGCCCCACGGATCGAGCGGGATGGCCTTGCGCAGATAGGGGCCGCGCCAGTTTCTCACCGCCGGCTCACCATTGGGTCTTTCCCTCAGCGCGGCCAAGCCTTGAACGGTCCCAGGATAGAAATCGTTGTCGAGGCGGTACTGATCGAGTGCGAGGGCGAATAGCTCGATCTGCGCCTTGGCTGCTGACACTTTCGCGTCACCGACATTTCGAAACACCATTGGGCCTACGAGACCGGCGAGAATCGCGATCACGGTGATCACGACGAGGAGCTCGATGAGCGTAAAGCCGTGCGGCGTGCGGCGTGTGGCGTCAGTGGGCCGTAACACGCAGGACCTCCTCCACGGTTGTGATCTCGGCCTGGACCTTGACCCAACCGTCGCGCCTCATGGGCTGCATTCCTTCCTTTTCTGCAAGCTCGCGGATCCGAGCGAGCGGCTCGCGGGCCGAGATGGCGCGATTCACGTCTTCCGAAACGATGAGTAACTCGAAGATGCCGATGCGGCCGCTGTAGCCGGTGCCGCGGCACGACTCGCAGCCGCGGCCGCGCACCAGATGTCGGCGTACTTCGGGCTCGCCTGACACGAACGAAACGACCTGCGGATCCGGCTGATAGCGCTCGCGGCAGTGCGGGCAGATCCGCCGCACGAGGCGCTGCGACAGCACACCGTTGATCGTCGCCGCGATCTGATAGGGCGCGACCTGCAAGTCGAGGAGCCGCGTGACGGCGCTTGGCGCGTCGTTGGTGTGGAGCGTCGAGAAGACGAGGTGCCCCGTCATCGCCGATTGGACCGCGACCTCCGCGGTCTCGGGATCCCGCACCTCGCCCACCATCATGACATCGGGGTCCTGGCGCAGCACACTGCGCAGCGCGGACGCGAACGTCATCCCGGCCTTGCGATTCACGGGAATCTGTGTGACACCGCCCAGATGATATTCGACCGGGTCCTCGACCGTGATGACCTTCTCGGCGGTTGTGTCGCGCAAGGCGAGCGCGCTGTAGAGCGTCGTGGTCTTGCCGCTCCCAGTGGGCCCGGCGGCGATGATGATGCCGGTCGGTCGGCCGATGAGCCGCCGGAACTGTTCTAATGTCGTCGGCGGCATTCCGAGCTCGTCTAGCCCGACGGGCTGACCACCCCGATCAAGCAACCTCAACACGACCGATTCGCCGTAGAGCGTGGGAACTGTTGAAACGCGGATGTCGAGCTCACGCGCCTCGAGACGAATGCGGAAGCTTCCGTCCTGCGGCGCGCGCCGCTCCGCGATATCGAGCTCGGCGAGCAGTTTCACGCGGCTGACGATCGCGGCCTGCGCTTGGGGAGGAGGTGCGGCCGCATCGGTCAGGACACCGTCCACACGGAAGCGCGCTCGCAGGCCTAGCGGGGTTGATTCGAGATGTATGTCGGACGCGCGCGCATCGTGCGCCTCCTTAATTAGCAGATTCACGTACTTGATGACTGGGGGCTGGCTTGCGAGGTCGCGCGCGTCGGCAAGCGCCTGGTCGTGCGTTCCAGTGAAATCCCCGTTGGCTCGCAGATCGTTCACGACTTCGACCATTGTTTCGGCGGCCACGTAGGCACGGCGAATGGCGTCAGTCAGTTCTTCTGCGCTAACAGGGAGCTGCTCGATCGGTCTGCCGAACTCCTGCTCTAACACGTGAATCACATCAGGATCCGGATCGCCACAGACCGCGACGCGTACGTGCGTCTGGGTCGTGGCGAGTGGCAGCACACGATTGTACTCCCAGTACTCCATCCCGAACGCGTCGGGAAGCGGAAGCTGCGAGCTGACGAAGGTCACACCTGGATTCCTTGCCTAGAGCCTCCTCTCGTGGTGGCAGGGAGTGTGCCAAGGGCCGTCAGTAGTCTCGTGCTTGATCTACATCGAGGACGCAGGTTGAAGTGGCCAGTATGTCCAGTTCGAACCGCCAACTGGTCACGAGTCTTGGGCAGGAGTCAGGGAAGGTTGTGGTGGACTGTGATGGCACTCGGCCTTCGTGAGAGCTGTGCTTTTGGCACGGCGGTTGCTTTGCGTCCCGGTGACCTTCTCACGGAGTTGGCGTCGTGTCCTCCACGGTTCGTCTCTTCCTTCTTCTTGCCATCGCGCTACTCACATTTCCGTCGGATCTGGCCTCGCAGAATCCCTGTGATGGCGATCCGTATTGGCCAGGCTGCTACTGGGGTGTGGCGGTGTATGCCCCTGCAGACACCATTGGCGTCCCTGTGGATGGATTCAGCACGCATTGGCAGGGTTTCACGCTACTGAATGAGGGAACGAATTCAGATACCTATGACCTGTATTGCTCGAGCACCGGCAACGTGGTCTGCAGCTCGTCATATGTCGGTGCCCAGAGCCTGTATGGGGGACTCAGCACACCGGTTTCTGTTCAATACAGCATTACGGCAGCTGGTACCGGGACGCTCACACTCACGGCGATCGGCCGATCCGTTGGGACCACAAGTTCCTCAAGCCCTACACTGGTCGATCCGCCCATCAGGATTGCTACTTCCGCGCACAACGGGCATAACTGGAGATCCGACCTCTGCACGAATGAATGTTTCCACTCCTCGATCCAGTACTCCACCCCTGCCTATTGGACGCTCGACACCCCGCGATCGGTGACGCTCCGATACTCCAGTGGAACGACACTCGGTCTGCACACGGTTCAGGTTCACGCCCGTGATCTCGATCTCCCCGGCAATTCGGAGCCGGCGAGTAAAGTCTCAGTACGCCTGCAACGACCTGACAATTCCTGGGTGACGTTCACCAACAACAGCACGGAGATCTTCTTCCAGGGCGGCTGGACTGATGGCGCGTTCCGTCGGCTCGCCGTTCAGTTCTCGGATACCTCACTGGCCACCGGTGCTTACAACTACACGTTGGTCATAAGGGGATATTGGGGTGCGAACATTCGTGAATGGTCGGAAAAAGTGCGCGTCCTTGTTCTGAACCAACGTGCCAGTCCGTACGGCGCTGGGTGGTCCCTGGCGGGTGTTCACCGATTGAAAGTGGGGCCTGGCGATTCGCTGACGACGTGGGATGGCGTTGGTGACATCCAATTTTGGAGGCGCTCGTCCTGCAATAGCACCGGTTGCTCGTATACGGCACCATTCGGTGAATTCGACCAGCTCGCGTTGACGAACTTCGCCTCCCGAGTCGACACCGTAGTGGCATACACAAGAACACTCGTGGATGGCACACAGCTCAAGCTCGATGACCTCGGTCGGATACGATACGTCGACGACGTATTCGGCAACCGCGTCCGATACGCATGGCTGGACCAGGAGCGTCTTGACAGCATCATCGATCCGATCGGCAAGGCCATCGTCTTTACATACAATGGCTCGAATAAGCTTGCTACCATTCGGGATGTCCCGGGCAACCGGACGACGACCTTCACGATCAACGCTCAGAATCATCTAACCGACATCCAGGACCCGGCTGGCGGCTATCCATTCAAACTGGCGACATACGACAGTCGCCATCGGGTGCTCTCGCGTCGGGATCGCCGGGGCTCCGAATGGAAGTATTCGTATGACTTCGCTGGTAGACTCGCGGCAGATTCAACACCCCCGGTTACTGCCGACGGTTCCCTGCAGCGCCTGGTGACCCGGTACAAGTCACCTGAAACGCTTGTTCTTGTCGACACGGCGAGCGGAACTGGAACGAGTGCCCAGCCGGCGTCTCGCTCTACCGACACCACGCTGATTGCCTCGATCACACCGCCGATTGGCGCCACAAGGAAGATCCGAGTCGACTATTACGGGGCGTTGACCGAAGTGTATGCGCCCTTGCACGAGTTCGCGCGCTACACGCGCAACGTTCATGGCCAGGTCACGCAATCGCTCGATAGTCTGGGCAGTACCACGAATACCTGGAATGGCCCGCGACTCACCGCGACCAGCAGCTCCGGTGGCAGCACAGTCTATTTCGACTGGAACACGACGACCAACCGGCTGACCCGCAAATACGGCTACAGCGCGCCTGAGACCCGGTACTTCTACAATGTGGCCGGCGTGCGACTCGACAGCATGCGCGTCGGGACGGATACGCCGGCCGTACGCTACACCTACGATTCTCGGGGACGGGTGCTTACGACCACGGATGCAAAGGGTCATGCTAGCTATTCGTACTACAGCGCCAGCGGGAATCAGAATACAGATTCGATAAAGGCTCAGTCCCGG
>DASTDR010000286.1:0-8705 GCA_035710265.1 Gemmatimonadales bacterium
GAAGTCGAATTCGATCGGGCGACGGGGAAACTCTCGGACATGGATTACGAGCAGCTCAAGGCGAAGTATACCGCCGAGGCGGTGGCGGCGATGAGAGGGGAGCAGGGAGCAGGGAGCAGGGAGCAGAAAACGATTCCTGCGCGAGCTGTTCCCGGCTCCCGACTCCCTGCTCACTGCTCCGAACACGGGGACCGACCGGAGCGAGACGCTCAGTTTTGCTCAGAATGTGGAAGGCGGCTGGGAGCAGGTCCGGGGTACTGCGCGCGTTGCGGCACCGCGCTCGAACGTGACGCCCGTTACTGCAATTCTTGTGGAGCCCGCGTCGCCGCCTGACTTGCGTTTTCAGGACGCGTTTCCTATCAGTTGCATCCCCAATTTCTGGAGCCGTCCGTGAATCGCTGGCCCCCCCCTTCGCGGGTGCTGCTCGTGCTGATGCTGCTGGTATTGGTGGCGTCGACCGCCGAGGCGCAGCGGCGGTCGCGCCGGCGCGGCGGCTCGGCCGTCAACTCCGGTCCGACGTACGGCGCGCACCTCGGCTACAACTTCGACATCGACGACATGCTGCTCGGCGCGCAATTGTCGTGGCCGATCACGCCCGACCTCGCGTTCTATCCGCAGTTCGACTACTACTTCGTGAGCGACGGGTCGCTCTGGTCGCTGAATTTCGACTTGAAGTGGCGCCCGCCCACGCGGCGTCGCGTCTGGTACGTGGCGGGCGGCTTGAACTGGGCGCACGCCAGCTCCGGCGGCACCAGCGGAAGCGACACCAACCTCGGGCTCGCGACGGGACTCGAAGGGAGCCGCGGCAAGACGCGGCCGTACGTCGAGGGACGCTTCATCCTCGGGAACGAGACGTCGTTTCAGCTGGTGGGCGGCATCAGCTGGCGCTAGGCTAGAACTCGAAGCTCTCCATCTTCCGCAGCGCCATCCGCAGGGGAATGAACGTGGCCGCCGCGCACAACGCGGCGGCCACCGCAAACCAGACCAACATCTCAGGTGTCACGCCGACCGACTGTCCGTCCCATGTCCCGCGCACGTACGTGTACACCGCGCGAGACAGCAGCATGAGCACGGCGGCCAGCAGCGCGATCGTCGCCATCATGAACACCAGCCCGCCGAATGACGTGGGGATCTGCGCGGCGTTCTCGGTTTCGAACTGGGGGTACAGTGTGCCGAACGTCAGCGCCATCGCCGAAATCGCCAGCGTCAGCCCCGTCATGGTGGCGAGGCTCAGGATCATCATGAACGGCGACACTTCCAGCAGCGTGTTGGTGAGCCCCGTCAGAATCAGTCCGAGCACCAGCAACGGAAGCGTGCCCACCCAGTACTTGGACCACAGCAGGGCGCGGAGGTCGAGCGGCGACGAGCGCAGCAGCCACATCTGACGCCCCTCGAGCGAAACGGCGGGGAAAATGAAGCGCGCGGCAATCGATGCGAGCACGAACCCCGCGAGTCCCAGATTCAGAAACGAAACGAGGTTCACGTAGAAGAACCCGACCGGCTCGCCGCGATGCAGGGGAAGCGCCTGAATATTGAAGAGGTACACGACCACGAGCACGGCGAGCAGGATCAGCTGGCTCCACTGCGTCGTGTCGCGGAAGAACAGCTTGATGTCCTTGAGCACGAATTCGCGCTTGGCGACCGGGAGCCATCCCAGCAGCGATCCGACGGTCCAGCGCCACAGCGCTCCGCGAATGAACCGCTCGGCCCCTTCCTGGGCCTTGGTGAAGCCCTGGGCGTACAGCGCGCGATGCAGCAGCGCTCCCATCGTCACGAAGGCGGCCGCCGTGCTCCAGAGCATGACCAGCGGGAACGGATCGAGTTCGTTCCGCAGGTATCCCATGATCGCCTGCGAAGCCCATTCGCTCGGCAAGAACGGGGACGTCGGACCCTTCAGCAGAATCACGAAATCGAGCAGGTTGCGGAATCCTTCGGGGCGCGCGAGCTGCTCGGGTCTGATGATCCGGAACAGCAGGATCACGCCACCGGCGGCGCCGAGTGCGATGATCGAGAGCAGGTCGCGCGTGCGCCGGGCAGGGAACACGTTCACGAGCACGAGCGTCACCGCGCAGCCGATCACCGCGGGCAGGATCAGCATCGGAACGATCGCGAGCAGCGCGTACAGCGGGAACAACAGGCCGCCGTCGTAGACCACACCGTAAGCCGAGAGGATGGGCACCGCCATCAGCGCCACCATCCACGACGAGTGCAGCAGCGTCTCGCCCAGTTTGGCAAGGTAGAGCCGGAGCCAATCGACCGGTGCCGACACGAGCAAGTCGAGATCCTTCGCCAGGAAAAAGCTCGACAATGCCGTGATGATGTTCGAGAGCACCAGAATCGATATGAAGGAGAGCAGTATCAGTCCCAGGATTTTCCCCGGGATCAAAGGGCCCAGTTCCTCGACCCCACGCAGCGTCCTCAGAATCCGGAACAGCACCCAGAACACGAGACCCCAGAACAGGCCGCCGACGAGCACCAGGATGATGAGCTTGCCGCTTCCGCCGCTCGCGCGCTCTGCACGCACGCGCTGCAGCGCGGTGCGCCATTTGGGCTGCAGGACGTGCGTTAGCGACGGCTGCTTCACCGCCCGAGCACCTCGGCCAGCTCACGCACGTGCGCGCCGCCCGTCAGCTTGAGGAACAGCTCCTCGAGACTCGCGTCGCCGGCCTTATGCTGGTGCCGTACCTCGTTCACGGTCCCGGACGCGATGATCTTGCCGTGCTGGATGATCGCGATCTGATCGCACATCGCCTCGGCAATCTCCAACGTGTGCGTGCTCATCAGCACCGTGCCGCCCTTCTCGACGAATTGCCGGAAGATGTCCTTCAGGAGCCGCGCGGCTTTCGGATCGAGTCCCACCATGGGCTCGTCCACGACGATGCACTCGGGCCGGTGAATCAGCGCGCTCGAGATGATCAGCTTCTGCCGCATGCCGTGGCTGTACGCTTCCACCAGCTCATCCTTCCAGCTCGTCAGCTCGAATACCTCGAGCAGCTCGGCGATGCGGCGTTCGACGGTGTCGCCTTCCTGACCGTACAGTCCCGCGACGAAGCGCAGAAACTCCGCGCCGGTGAGCTTGTCGTACACGAACGGCCGGTCGGGGATGAACCCGAGCCGCATCTTGGCCGACAGCGGATTGGTATGGACGTCGTCCCCGCCGAGCAGGACGCGGCCCTGCGTCGGCCGCAGGATGCCGGCGATCATGCGCAGCGTCGTCGTCTTCCCGGCGCCATTGGGGCCGAGGCAGCCGTACAGCACGCCGCGCGGCACGTGCAGCGAGATATCGTCGACGGCGACGAAGCTGCCGTAGAGCTTGGTGAGATTCTCCAGACGGATCATAGGACCTCGAGGGTCAACCGGCCGATGAGCGGAACGAGCTCCGCCTGGCGTGCCAGCCCGCCGGTCGCGATGCGCAACCGCGCCGCGTCGGCGGGGAATTGATCGAACGTGGGATCCACCGCGATCCAGTCGTTCAGGTAGATCTCGGCCCACGCGTGGTAGTAGAACCGATCGTTCAGGTAGAGCAGCCCCGACACCGTGCGCGCCGGCAAGCCGGCGGAGCGCGCGAGCGCCACGAACAGCGTCGCCGCTTCGTTGCAATCGCCGCGGCGCGCCGCCAGCACTTTCACGGCGCTCGGGACGCTCACGGCGCTCGCGGGCGCGCGCTGCAGCGAGCGCGCCACCCAGTGCGTGAGCATTTGCGCGACGCGCGCCGGGCTGCGCTCGCGGCCGATGATTTGTCGCGCCTGCGCGCCGATCCGCGGGTCGCGGCTTTGAATCAGCGGCTCGGGAACAAGCCAGCGGGCCAGCGCGGTATCGCGCGCCGGGAGCCGATACGGTGCGGCGTGCGACGCGAGGGCCGTCGCTTGGACGACTTCGACAGTGTCGCGCCTATTCACGCGCAGCAGCATGCGCGCGCGTGCCTTCGGAGCCGCCGTCACGCCGGCCCCGAGCGCCGTGAGCGGCACGATCGCGCCCGGGCCCGGCGTGGCGCTGTTTCGTGCCACCCGCGCGGTGTCCCGCTTTTTGAAGTTCTCGTACACGATCTCGAAGGCGGCTCGCTCCATGGCGAATCCCACCGTGTCGCTCGCAAACACCAGGCGGCCTTGCGCGTCGATCCAGCTGCTCATCGGCATGCCGTTCGCGTCATGCTCGATGCGGAACGCCCGCACCGTGTCGAAATGCTCCGGCACCCACGTCATCGTCGTCGAATCGAGATCCGCGCTGTCGGAGACGACGAGCGTGGACTCCGCGGCGACGCGCACGCTGACGGCGCGGCTGGTCACGAGCACCGGATCGAACAGCCGGGCGGTGTACGAGCGTCCCGATTGCAGCTCGCCCCCGAAGGCGAGCCGCAGCGGCAACAGCGCCGGCAGCGTGATCGGCCCCTCGAGCGGAATCCGCGTCATCTGCGAGTCGCCTTCCGAGAGGATCGAAATCGCGAGCACCGAATCCCCCACGACGCGACCGTGCGTCGTGAACTCCCCCATGTCGCCATCGAACGTGGCCTCGACGGTTTGCAGGCGCAGGGCGCGCGAGAGGATGGCGACGCTGCGGGCGCTGGTGCGATGCAGCCTCCCGAGCGCGGGCACGTCGAGCACGAACACGGTCTCAACCCGCAGCGCGTTCGCCAACGTGTCGATCGTCGTGGACGAGTATCCGGTTTGCTGGCCGCCCACGTCGAGACGATAGAACAATCCGCCCGGGGCCACGGCGAGCGCCGCCGCGGCGAGGCGCGCCCCCGTCGGGCGAAAGACTTCCCGTTTCACGAGCCAGCCCAGCGACAACAGCCAGGCGACGAGAATCGCGATCCCCCAGTGACGCCGGCTCATGCGGTCACCCGTTGCAGCGCCGCCTCGAACACCTGTTGATCCTCCGCCCGTTCCACGACGAACGAGACGTCGCCCGGAAACTGCGCGTTCCCCCGGTGGGCATGCAGGACGGTCGCCATGAGCTCCGCGGAATCCTCGAGCGAGAGATTCCCGGCGCCGGTGCCCAGGGGGGGCGCGCTCACATGGGCGAACTGCCACTCTTGCGCCTGGTGCAAGGCGGACAGCCAGGCCCGCGCCACGTTGCCGCGCGTCACGGGCTCGGTTGCACTGCGAATGACCGCGTGAATCACGAACTCCGCGGGCAAATCGCCGCCGGCGGCCGTGACCACGGCAGCGCCGACCGCCAATTCGCGATTCAGTCGGATCCGGTTCTGGAATTCCTGGCCGCCCACGATCTCGAGCCGGCGCAACGCGGCAGCCGTGGGATCGAGGCGTGTGGTGGCGGGACGGACGAGAGCGTCAGCGGCGAACGATGCGAGATCGTCCACGACGACGCGAATCACCTCCCCGTCATTTCCCGGGAGCGGCGGTACATGGCGGTCGCTTCATCGGGGCGATTCAGCCGATCGAGCACCTTGCCGATGCCGTACAGCGCCTTCGGATTCGCCGGCTGGAGCTCGACCGCTTTTTCATACGCCGCAAGCGCGCCGTTGAGATCGTCGACGTGATTCAGTGCCTCGCCGAGATAGTACCAGGCAGCAGCACGGCCGGCGTCGATTTCGACTGCGCGCCGGAACTGATCGATGCCTTCGCGCCACATGCCGCGGCGGGTGAGGACGATGCCGAGATTGAACAGCGCCTCGACGTTGGTCGGTTCGGCGCGGAGCAGGCGCTGCAGATCGCGCTGTGCCGCGGCGTAGCGCACCGAGGCCGCGAGTACGGCAGCCCGGTTCAGGAGCAGCGCGGGATTGTCGGGCTCGGCCTCGAGCGCGCGGTCGAGCTCGGCGAGGGCACCGTCGCGGTCGCCGCGCGCGTCCAGAATCAACGCGAGGTTGTTGCGCGCTTTCACGTGGCTCGGGTCGCGGGCGAGCAGGTCGCGGTACGAGGCGGCCGCGCGGTCGGTATCGCCGCGCTCGCTGGCCTCACGCGCCGCGACGTACATGGGATCATCGGATGAACCCGGTGCCGCCGGGACCGGGGAACTCGGCGAGGCCGGGGCCGGAGGGAGCGCAGGTGAATCGTCAGCGCGCTTGTCGTCCTCCAGCCTCGCTGTCGGTGCGGGAATGGCCAGCGGTTGCGCGACCCGGATCGGGGGCGGCAGCTCGGCGCGCGCGACGTCTTCCGGCGTGGCGATCGCCGCTGTCTGCGTCAACGACTCGGCCTCTTCGATCAGCTCCGCGGCGACGCGGGCGCGCTCCTGCGACGTCTGCCAGCGCCGGTCGCGCCTGCCGTCCCGGTCCTTGCCGTTGTTCGTCATGGGGCAGCTAACGTAGGAAACGGGTCTAGGTTAAGCAAGAGAAAAAAGGGGCAGAGTTGACCTGAAAGCGGGGGCCTAAGTAGCCTCCGGTTCTATGCCTGGCGACGCCCTGATCGTCCGCGGAGCACGCGAACACAACCTCAAAAACATCGATGTCGAGCTGCCCCGGAACGCCCTGGTGGTGATCACGGGGCTCTCCGGCTCGGGGAAGTCGTCGCTGGCTTTCGACACGATCTATGCCGAGGGCCAGCGGCGCTACGTCGAGTCGCTCTCGGCGTACGCGCGTCAATTCCTCGGCCTCATGGACAAGCCGGACGTCGATGCCATCGAGGGGCTCTCGCCGGCGATCTCGATCGAACAGAAAACCGCCGGCGCCAACCCGCGCTCCACCGTCGGCACGATCACGGAGGTCTACGACTACCTCCGCCTGCTCTGGGCCCGCACCGGAACGCCGCATTGCCCCAACGATGGCACACCGGTCGAACGCCAGTCCGCGTCCCAGATCACCGACCTCGTGCTCGCCTGGCCTGAGGGCACCAAGATCGAGGTGCTCGCCCCGCTGGTCCGCGGCCGGAAGGGTGAATTCCGCGACGTGTTCGAGGCGATGCAGAAGCAGGGATTCGTGCGGGTGCGGGTGAATGGCGAGACCTACGACCTGTCACAGGTTCCGAAATTGAACCGCCGCCAGAATCACGACATCGCGGTCGTGGTCGACCGGCTCGTGGTGCGTGCTGCCGACCGGGGCCGCCTCGCCGACTCGATCGAAACCGCGCTCAAGGCTGCCGATGGCGTCGTGGAGGTCGTGCGTCAGGCCGGGAGCCCGCGCGCGCGCCTGTTCTCCGAGCGCTACGCCTGCCCCAAGTGCGGGCTCTCGATGCCGGAGCTCGAGCCGCGACAGTTCTCGTTCAACTCGCCCTATGGCGCGTGCGCTGACTGCTCCGGACTCGGCACGAGGCGTGAGGTCAACGCCGATCTCGTGCTCGGCGATCACAGTCTGTCGATTCTCGAAGGCGTCGTGCTTCCCTGGGGCGAGCCCAGCGGCTACCTGAAGAAGGTGGTGCTGCCGGCGCTCGCGAAGGCCTACAAGTTCGATCTGAACTCGCCGTGGAACGAGCTCTCGCCTGCAGTGCAGAAGATCCTGCTGAAAGGGGCGCCCGGGAAAACCATCACCTATCAATACGACAGCGAGCGCTGGCACGGCTCGTACGAATCGGGCTGGAAGGGCGTCCTCGATCATGTCGAAAAGCGCTACCGCGAGACCGCGTCGGATGCCGTACGCGAGCAGCTCGAGCAGTACATGGTCGAGCAGCCCTGTCCCACCTGCGGTGGCCGGCGCCTCAAGCCCGAGAGTCTCTCGGTCCTCGTGGCCGGCAAGAGCATCGGCGAGGTCGTGGCGTTCCCCGTGCGCGAGGCGCTCGCCTTTTTCACCGGCGTGCGGGGGGGGGGCCTCAATCCCGAGGTAGCGGGACCGATCCTCAAGGAAGTCACCGACCGCCTGCGGTTTCTGGTCGACGTCGGGCTCGATTACCTCACACTCAATCGATCGGCGGCCACGCTGTCCGGTGGGGAAGCGCAGCGCATCCGGCTCGCGACACAAATCGGCAGCCGGCTGGTCGGCGTGCTGTATATCCTCGACGAGCCCTCGATCGGTCTCCACCAGCGCGACAATGCGCGCTTGCTCGCCACGCTCAAGGAGCTGCGCGATCTGGGCAACACGGTGCTCGTCGTGGAGCACGACGAGGAGACGATTCGAAGCGCGGAGTACGTCGTCGACCTGGGCCCGCGCGCGGGGCGGCACGGCGGAGAAGTCGTCGCCGCCGGTGCACTCGCGGACGTGCTGCAGCATCGCGATTCACTGACCGCGCGGTACCTGCGTGGGGAGCTGCGGATTCCCGTCCCGCCGCGGCGCCGCATCGTGAGTGAGGATCGGATGCTGCGGGTCGTGGGGGCGCGGCACCACAATCTCCAGGAACTGACCGTGGAGATCCCGCTCGGCAGCTTCGTCGCCGTGACGGGCGTGTCGGGATCGGGAAAATCGACCCTGGTCACCGATATCCTGTATCAGGCGCTCGCGCGCCATTTCTACCGGGCCAAGGTCGTCCCCGGCGCGCACGATCGCATCGAAGGACTCGATCAGATCGACAAGGTGATCGACATCGACCAGAGCCCGATCGGCCGGACGCCGCGCTCCAACCCGGCGACCTACACGGGCCTGTTCACGCCGATCCGCGAACTCTTCACCTATCTGCCCGAATCGAAGCTGCGCGGCTACGGGCCGGGGCGGTTCTCGTTCAACGTGAAGGGCGGCCGCTGCGAGGCCTGCGCCGGCGAGGGGCTGATCGCGATCGAGATGCACTTCCTGCCCGACGTCTTCGTCACCTGCGAGGTCTGTAGCGGCCGGCGCTACAACCGGGAGACCCTCGAGGTCCGCTTCAAGGGCCTGTCGATCGCCGACG
>DASTDR010000287.1:0-19737 GCA_035710265.1 Gemmatimonadales bacterium
CCCACTTCATCAAGCGCCAGGCGGAGTCACTACAGGCGGCCGGCATCGACGTGGAGGTGTTCCACTTCCGGGGCGGTCAGAAACTGAGGAAGTACGTGACCGCGTGGGCCCAGGTGCAGTCCCGGCTCGCGGTCGGGCGATACGATCTGGTACACGCGCAGTTCGGCCAGAGCGGCGTGCTCGCGCTCCCCAAACGAGTGCCGCTGATTGTGACGCTGCGAGGGGACGACTTGCAGGGGATCATCGACGATGTCGATGCGCGGATCACCGTCAAAGGCCGGATCCTGCAGCGGCTCTCACGCTGGGTCGCGTCGCGGGCCGATGCGGTCATCGTCGTCTCGGAACACATGCGCGCCTTTCTCGATTCCGGGGTGCATGCGCATGTGATTCCCTCGGGGCTCGATTTGTCGTCGTTCCGGGTGGTTCCGCGTGACGTCGCGCGCAGCTACCTGGGACTGCCGTCCGACAAGCGGCTAGTGCTGTTCGGCGGGAACCCGGCCTGCTTGCGCAAGCGCTTCGCGCTGGCACGCGAGGCGGTGGAGCTGCTGAATCGGAACGGCGGGCCGGGAGCTGAGCTGGTCGTCGCTTGGGGGGTGCCGCACACCGACATGCCCTACTACATGAATGCGTGCGACGCGCTCGTGTTTACGTCCATGCAGGAGGGTTCGCCGAACGTCGTGAAGGAAGCGCTGGCGTGCAACCTCCCCGTCGTCTCAGTCCCGGTGGGTGACGTACCGACCCGGCTGCAGGGTGTGACCCCATCCGAGCTGTGCGCCGATGAGCGGCCGGAGACGATCGCTGCCGCGCTCGCGCGCGTGCTGCGCGAGCCCCAGCGCTCCAACGGACGTGACAGTGTGATGCAGTTGGACGAGAAAGCCATCACGGCCAAGGTGATCGGCGTTTACCGGTCGGTGCTGACGACCACGCCACGGGTCGAGTTGCCGCTAGGCTACCCGAGCAGCGATCGGCCCATCGCCCTGTAGCGGCCGAGCACGACGCGCCGGACCGGCGCTGCCAGTCCGGCGACCAGCGACACGCCCAGCGCAACCCCGAAGGTGAGTGCGACGCCCGCGGCCCACGGGATCCAGTGGTGTGTGAGCACGCGCTCCCCCAACACCGTCGCCGCCGAGAACAGGAGTGCGGTGACAGCCGCCGGACGCGCGAGCTGATCCCACGGAAATGCTCGCGGTCGCTCGAGGCAGCGCGCCACCTGCAGCGGGTACGCGACGGTCTGCACTAGACGCCCGAGAAAGATGGCCACGCAGAGGCCCACGAGCCCATACGCGCGCGTCAGCACGAGGGACAGCGGGACCGTCAAAGCAGCGGCGAGCGCGGTCACGATGACTCGAAGGCGCGGTTGCAGCGCGGCATCGAGGATGTAGGAGTCACTGCGGATGAAGGCCGTCTGCAGCGTGATGCAGACGATGAGCAAGTTCGCCCAGCCACCGGCGTACAGGTGCTCGCCGACCCACAGGGACAGAAACGATCGGTTCCAGAGCAGGATGGTGGTGCCGACGGCGGTGACGAAGAGCCACGTCAGGGCCATGAGCTCGGCGCGGATTTGGGCTGCCCGCTCGAATTGCCGCTGCCCAATCACGCCTCCCAGACCCGGAATCGCGGCGCCCACGGTAAAGTCGAGCATGCCGGTCGCGGTACGCACGGCATAACGGGTGAGGGCGTACGTCGTGACGGCGGCGGGGGACACCACCATGCCCAGGATTATCGCGTCGGTATGCAGCAGCACGTGGGTGACGATCGTGCCGCCCGTGAGCCATGCGCTCATGGTGAGCAGCGATTTGACTTCCGGGCGTGCGGGCCGGGCGACGCCGAAGGCCGGCACGAGTTTCTTCACCACGAGCAAGAAGCAGAGACCCGTGAGCGCGGCGGTAATGATCTGCGCGGTACCCAACCCCGCCAGGCCGAGACCCAGCACGATGGCTCCCGCCATGAGAACGCCGCCGATCACGTTGAGCGCGGCCTGCAACCCCATGCGCTTGTAGCCGAGGTTCATCCCGCGCAACACGGATTCGGGGATCGAGGCGAGCGTGGCCGCAAGGAAGCTCAGCACCAGCAACGCACAGGTCACCCGCACGCCGGTGGTCAGCTCCGGACCGACTTTGGTGATCATGGGTGCGAACCACACCAGCGTCGCCCCGACGGCCAGGATCACCGGCAGAAACATCAGCCATACCACGAGCGCGGCACCCACATAGCGGCGTTTTCGCGCGTCATCGTCCAGGGCCTGCTCGCTCGAGATCACGAGGCGCAGCGCTTCAGTCGGCCGCCCGTCGGTTGCATTCATGTAGACGACGAGCTGTTGCAGCATCGTCCAGACGCCAAACAACACCCGGCCCAGGCTGCTCACGAGGAGCGGCGTAAGCAGCAGGCCGACGACCAGCTTGGCACTGTAGTCGAGAAGGGAAGCCACCGCGGTCAGAGTGGCGCTCCGAGTCAGCGAGCCGGTTCGCGCGGTCGCTCGGATGGGCGGCACGGCGGAGACCTCGGGCGTCACAGCGCGCTCCACACGATGGTCTTGAGGTCCGCCAGCACGTCCCCAAGCGGTCGGCCCGCGTCCACGACCTGCGCGGAGGTGCCACGCCAGTCGACATCCCACACAATCCGCGCGCGACGGCGCACGTAGTCGGACGGCTCGGTCGTCTTGCGGCGCACCGCGAGCTCGGGATCCACGCGCAGCACGATCATGTGGTCGGGCGGAAGCATCTGCCGGTAATACCATTCCTCCGCCGCGCGGAGCAGGGTGGCGAAGCGCCGGTTCGGCGCGAGCTCGACGAAGTTCCGGACGCAGGGCCCCGCCAGCGCGTAGTTTTGCTCGATGGGATAGCGCTCGGCCAACGCCACCCCGCCGGCCGTGGCGAAGCGTCGGATTCTCAGGTACAGCAGGTACCGATCCCGGGCGGTACACACGTGGCGCAGCAGTGCCAGGTATCCCGGAAAGACGTTCGGATCGCCGTCCGGATCGCGGCTTCGGTCCCGTTCGGTCTCCTCGCGGCGGCTGGTCAGGGTCCACAACGCCGTGCGCAGCCTGAGTAGCCCGCCGACCACCAGTGTGAACAGCGAGCGCGGCGGGCGGCCCATATGCGCGGTCAGGGTGTCAAAGGTGGGCGACAGCCAGCGGTACAGCTGGGTGGTACACGTCGACTTGCCTGAACCGTCCGCGCCCAGCAAGGCGATCGTGGTGCCTCCGCGTGCGAGCCGCTTTCCCTGCGGCGACCGGCGCCTGCCCAGTTGCCGCGCGATTCGCATGATGGTGTCGCTCAACGCCGGGCCTTGGGCGAAGGGACGCAGCCGCCACACGACGCGGCGTCGCAGCAGCGCGCGGCGCCAGGGCGAGAATCCCGGGCGCAATGCGTTGAGGCAGGCATCGAACAGCGCCGGCTCGATGCACGGCAAGTCGCGTTGCAGCAACTCGTGAACCGCTTTCAGATCGACCTGCGCAGCAAAGTGGCGCACTTGGTCGTGAACACCATCGAGCCAACGTGGCGCCGTCCTGCCGAGGTCTTGTCGGAGTGACCGTCCCAGGATCGATCGCAGCACCAACACGACGAACTCGAATACGGGCTGCGGAATCGGGAAAGGCGAGCGCTCCACCGCGGTCGCGAGGAGCGCACGCTCCAAAGGCAACCGGTACGTGGATGCCCAGGCACGTCCGACCACGAGACGATAGTGCGCGTGCACGTGCAGCAGTCTGGCGAGCCGGGGATCGTATCCGAAAAAGCTCTCGACCCCAGGAATCCGCTCGTCGGCCGCCGGGAGCGTGGCATGGAAGCCGAGGCGTCCCAGGACGGCGGTGAAAGCCGGCGCGGACGACGGGTCGATGAGGAGATCGATGTCGCCTTCACCGCTCGCCCAGCGCTGCCGGCGCAAATGACCCTTCCATTGACAATAGACCACGCCCGCGTCCCGCAGCGCCTGGCCGAGTTGCGTGACAAGGGGGGGCGCCGCGAGCAACGGCTCGCGAACCGCGCTGCCCGATGTCATCGGCGCACGGGCTCTGCAGCGAGCCGCCGTGCTTCGGCCATCTCGGGAGGATCGGGGAAGTGACGGCGACCGGCCAGCATCGAGAGGATGACCCAGAGCGTGCGGGCAATGATCGCGACGTCGTACCATGCCGTTGCGCGGCGCACGTAGACCACGTCGAGGGCGAGCTTCAGCCGCAGCAGCCGCTCGACATAGTCCTTTTCCGGATCGTCGCCGTCCAGCACCGTCTCGCCGTGCGTGTAATTGTAGATGCTCCCGGGGCTGGCGAGGCCGGGCCGGACCTCGAGCGTCTCGTGCTCGAGCGCCGTGTGGTGCTGTTCCACGATCGACGGAGCCTCCGGCCGCGGCCCCACGATCGCCATGTCGCCCCGGAGCACATTGAAGAGCTGAGGCAGCTCGTCGACTTTCGAGCGGCGCAACCAGTTGCCGAGCGGGAACACGCGTGGATCGTTCTGTGCCGTGATGACGCTTTGGTGCGCAGCATGATTCACGCGCATCGTGCGCATCTTGTACATCGTGAAGCGCGTGCGGTGGCGCCCGACGCGTTGGGCCCGATACAGGATGGGACCGGCGCTCGACAGACGAACGCCGACCGCTGCCACCAGCAGGATGGGCGCGCAGACCACGAGCGCCAGCGCTGCAAGCACGACGTCAATCAGGCGGCGTGCCACGAAACGTCCGGCGCACGGTCATGAACACTTCGGCCGCGTCCATGCATGCCTGGTTGCCCCACGCATGCGCGCGGTGGCGCAGCGCCTGCAAGGACCGCGGGTGCGGATAGTCGCGCACCTCGCTCTCGTAACATGCCATCGCGGCGAGCTTCTGTTCGAGCGTTGCCGTGATCTCCACCCAGGTGTCGGGGATGAACGTGCGAGGATATCCCCACTCGGTGCTGCTGGCCGTGTCGAACGCGTACACGGCCTCGATCCACGGCTCCACGGGCCGGGTTGCGACAAGTTGTGCCTTGAAGACGATCGCGTGATCGAGATTCGCGTCACCGCCGTACTGGCAGTAGACGACCTGCGGCCGTACCTCGCGGACGATTCGCTCGAGTGGCTGGATGATATCGAGGAGCGACAGCGTGTCGAGGCGTTGGTCGGGCAACCCCAGCGTGCGGACATCGTCGACGCCGAGCACGGCCGCGGCGCGGCGCGTATGCTCGCCCTGACCGACGCCATTCGGTCCATAGCGCAGCGATTCCCCTTCGCACACGATCACGGACGTCACGGCATCTCCGGCGCGCGCATGCAGGGCGACCGTCCCGCCGCAGCCCAGGAGCTCGTCGTCGGGATGGGCGGCGATCACCAGGATCCGCCTACTCATTGGTCCAGGTCCGCCCTGTCCAGGGCAGTTCGCTCAGACGGCGGCCACGCAGAACCTCGCCATCATCGGATTGGAGCTCGAGGAGCAGCAGGGCACCGGTGCCGCAGGCAACGACCTGGCCGCATGCCGCGTCGGTCGGAGACACGACGGGACCGAGGATCTCCCCGGGTGCCGCCGTGGCGATCAGGCCCACGCCGTCCACGCCGCCCGGAAGCAACGCCGCGTCCCAGATCGTCCATCGCTGATTGTCGAGCCAACTGAACGCGCCCGGGTAAGGCTTGGTCAGCGCGCGCACGAAGGCGTAGATGCTCGCGGCGTCGCCGCGCCAATCGACGCGACCGTCCGCGGGACGCCGCCGCGGCAACACGGGCTGATGCGTGTGTCGCTGCGGGGTTCCGGGGCGCTGGCCGGCGAGCAGGGCGGGCAACAGGCGCAGCAACATGTCGCGATTGGATTCCGCCACGCGCTCGTAAAGCGTGGCACACGTGTCGTATGGGCTGATACAGAACGCCGTCTGGTCGATCAGATCGCCGGCGTCCACGCCTTCGGCCAGCCACATCAGAGAATTCCCGGTCATGCGCTCGCCGCGGATCAGGGCCCAATTGATGGGCGCGCTGCCGCGATTGTGCGGCAGCAATGAGGCGTGCGCCCCGATCATCCCGAGCCGCGCAGCCTGCAACGTCGCCGGCTTGAGAATCTGGCTCCAGCCGATGACGAACACCACGTCGAGCTTCAGGTCGCGCAGCAGTTGCAGCGTCGACTCATCATTGACGTTCGCGATCTCGTACAGAGGCAGTCCGGCACGCGTGCACACCGCACGGTAATCCACGGCACCGCTGCGCGTGGCCGCGAGCTCGGGTTTGAGGGTGAGGGCCGCGACGAGGGGTGCCCGCGCCTCCAACAACGCTTCCAGCGCGGGCAGCCCCTCCTTATGAACCCCGATCCAGCCGAATCGCATCGCCGGTTCAGCGCCCGTGCACGCGCGCGACGTCCAGCACGGCCTCGATCACATCCGCGACGTCCTGGTCGCCGAGCTGCGGATGCAGCGGGAGGCTGAGCATCCGCTCGAAGTTGCCGTAGGCCACAGGAAAATCCTCCGGCTTGTACCCGTACTTGTCGCGGTAGTAGGGGTGGATGTGGATCGGAATGAAGTGAACCGAGGTGCCGATGTTGCGTGCCGCGAGCTCCTCGATGAATCGACCCCGATCGATTTCCAACGCGTCGAGCCGCAACCGCAGGACGTACAGGTGCCACGCATGCTCGACGTGGGGGCGCTCGACGGGAAGCTCGAGCGCGGGGTGGTCGGCGAAGGCGCGGTGGTAGGCGTCGACGACTTCGCGCCGCCGCTGCTGCATGCGCGCGAGCTTCTTGAGTTGCCACAGACCGAGGGCAGCCTGGATGTCGGTCATGTTGTACTTGAAGCCGGGACACAGGACATCGTAGCGCCAGTTCCCCCCGCGACCGTAGCGGCGCCACGCATCGCCGCTCATGCCGTGCAGGCTGCGGACGCGCGCGTGGGGGAGGAATTCGGCGTCGCCGGTCAGCATTCCGCCTTCAGCGGTCGTGAGGTTTTTGGTGGCGTAGAAGCTGAACGCAACCGGATTATGGCTGGAGCCGATGAGCCGCCCGTTGAACTTCGCGGGCAGCGCATGAGCGGCGTCCTCGACCACGGCCAGGCGGTTGCGACCCGCAATATCCCAAATCGCGTCCAGTTCCACCGGATGGCCGGCGAAGTGGACGGGGAGGATGGCCCTGGTTCGCGGCGTCACCGCGTTCGCGATCGCGACGGGGTCGATGTTGAGCGTGTCCGGTTCGACGTCAACCAGCACCGGCGTCGCGCCCACATGTTCGATCACGTTCACGGACGCGGCAAAGGTGATCGGCGTGGTGATCACTTCGTCGCCGGGGCCAATGCCCAGTGTGGCCAGGGCGGTGTGCAATGCGGCCGTGCAGGAGTTCAGCGCCAACGCTCCCGGCGCGCCGAGATAGGCGGCGAAGTCCGCTTCAAAGCGTTTGGTTTTCGGCCCGGTCGTAATCCAGTTCGAGCGCAGCGTGTCGACGACTTCGGCAATCTCTTCTTCCCCCAGCCCCGGTCTACAGAAGGGCAGGTATTCAGACCGAGCGGCGACCGTGGACACCGTTTCAGGGTGGTTAGTCATGGAGATCCTGGATGGCCCGCAGACGGGCGGTAAGGTGCACGATGGAGTTCACGGAATCCCTTTACGCAGATCATGTGCGCGCGGGCAGACGCGTCCGAACCGTTGTGCAACAATGGTTTAGCGCGCCGAGCGGGATTGTTGCCACCTGCCAATGACGCGTGGGTGTTACAGTTCCGAGGAGCGACTGCGACGCCAGCGTATAGTTAACGGGCGCACGCGGTGCTGCGGCACACCTCGCCCCTGCGAGCACGAGTCCTGCATACTAGCGCGCAACCCTGGAGGCTCCATGCTTCAACGTCGTGTACTCGTCTGCGTCCTGACCCTGGCTGCCGGCGCTGCACCACCGGTCCTCGCGCAGGAACACACCGAACCAGCGCAGGAGAAGCCCTGCCAGTGCCGCCCTGAGCGCGTGGGACCGTGCTTCACAGTTCGCGGTAGCGTTTCGGTGCACAGCCGGGCTCCCATTGCCCGCCTCACCGTTGCCGGTTCGAACCGCGTTTACGGACTCGAGGGTGGCGTGCCTGAGTCCCTGGAAGAGGATCTCGACGTCCCTCAGAACGTGGTCACGGGGGACTTCGTCCTCTGTCCGGTCACGCGTCCGAAGACGGGAACGATCCAGCTGGTGTGCATCGAGTCGTCCAGCAATCTCACGGTGCGCGAGAAACGCTGAACGACTCGATTGCTCAGTGGCACGTGCCGGTCCCCGAGTCCGTGAAGGTCGATCCTGGAATCCCGACGAACTCCCAGCTGTAGGAATCGGGCGACAAGTTCAGACGTAGCACCCCGAAGGCCGCCGACACCGCCTCGCTGTTGGGGGCGATGAAGGTGGGCATCGTCGCGGTGTACCCGCCCGTGCCCACGTTGAACTGGCGCAGGCCGCGCGCGTCGTCCCGGACACCACTGCCGTTCTGCGGCGCCATCCGCTCGTAGTGGTACAACCGTCCGCTCAGCACCACGTCCGCACCCGCTGCGTACAGATCGTTCCAGAGGTGCTTCGCGGCACCGCTGCTAAACCATCCGGCCGTGCTCGACGAGAAGAACCGCGTGTTATTCAGCACGGCGATGGTACAGAGCTTGGTGTTCGCCGCCAGATCGGCCTTGAGCCATAGTTCCTGCGGCGAACCGAGAGCGTACGATACCGTCCCCTCGTTGCCGGTGTTCAGGACGATGACGTGCCAATCCCCGAGGTCGAAGCTGTAATAGCCCTTGGTGGGATCACCCGCCTGGGCCCCGAAGTACCCGAAGTACCCCGAAGCGCCTGCTGTCTGGTAATCCTGGTTTCCCGCCGCCGGATAGGTCCGCGCCTTGTGCCGGCCCCACGTGGGGCCGTAGCAATTCGCGTACACCGTCGCAGTGCCGTTGCTGAATGCGCCGCTGCCGACCATGACGACGTTCCCCGGGATGGCGTCGAGCAACGTTGCCGTCGCCTCGTCGCGAACGTTGGTGCCGCACGCGGCGATGTTCGAGGCTGCCGCAATCACCATCGGACCCGCCGGTGTCACGTTCACGGTTGCTGTCTGCGTGATCGGGACTCCATCCGCGGTCGCCGAGACGGTCTTGGCCTCCACGACGCTGGAGCTCAGCGTGCCGGTGGCTACGCCGCTCGCGTTGGTCGTCGCGCTGGGCTGCGTCAGCGTGTTGCCGCTGCCTGTGGCCTCGAGTACGACGGTCAGTCCGCTGATCGGGTTGCCGTTGGCATCCTTCGCAGTGACGGTGATCGTCGAGCTGCCCGTGCCTGCGGAAATCGAGCCGGGCGCCGCGCCCACCGTGGACACCGTGGCGGAGAGCGGTCCCGGGCTTACCGTCACGGACGCTGTTTGCGTCAGCGCGACGCTGTTGGCCGTTGCTGAGATCGTCTTCGTCCCGGCGCCGGTCGAGCTCAGTGTCCCTGTCGCCACTCCATTCTCATCCGTCGGTCCGGCCGGCTGCGTCAGCGTGTTGCCGCTGCCTGTCGCCGCGAGAACAACCGTTGCGCCAGGGATCGGCGTCCCCGCGCTGTTGCGTACCGTGACGCTAATGGTCGCACTACCGCTTCCCGCGGTCAGGGACGTGGGCGCGGCGGTCACAGTGGACTGAGAAGCAGAAGGCGAGCCGATCGTCACGGATATCGCGGCCGTTTGGGAGAGCGTCGTGCCGTCCACATCGGCGGTGACGGTCTTCGACTCCGGTATCAGCGAGCTGAGTGTCCCGGTGGCAACGCCGCTGGCGTTGGTCGGACCCACGGGCTGCGTCAGCGTGTTGCCGACCCCGGTGGCCGAGAGCACGACGGTCGCCCCGCTGATCGGGTTGCCGTTCGCGTCTTTGGCCGTGACGGTGATCGTCGAGGTCTCCGTGCCGGCGGCGATGGACGTGGGTGTCGCGGTCACCGTTGAGACGGTGCTCGAAACGGGTCCGGGCGTCACGCTTACGATGGCCGTCTGGGTGATCGCGGTCCCATTCGCGGTGGCTGAGACCGTCTTCGATCCAGCCGCCGTGGAGCTGAGCGTCCCCGTCACGACGCCGCTTGCGTCGCTCGGCCCGCTCGGTTGCACGATCGTGTTGCCGGTGCCCGTGGCCGATAGCACCACGTTCGCCCCGCTGATCGGGTTGCCGCCGGCATCCCGCACCGTCACCGTGATCGTGGCGCTGCCACTACCGGCGGTGAGCGATGCCGGGTCGGCCGCAACCGTCGACTGTGCTGCCGAGACCGGCGCGGAACTGACGTTGACGCTCGCCGTTTGCGTGACCGCGGTCCCGTCGATCGTCGCCGAGACGGTCTTTGCTTCCGCGACGGTAGAGCTGAGGGTGCCGGTCGCTACGCCGCTCGCGTTGGTCGTCGCGCTTGGCTGCGTAAGCGTATTGCCGGTGCCGGTGGCCGCGAGCACGACCGTCGCGCCGCTGATTGGGTTGCCGTTCGCATCATTCGCCGTGACGGTAATGGTCGAGCTGCCGGTCCCCACGACAAACGAGGTGGGTGTCGCGCTCACCGTCGAAGCCGTGGCGGAGATGGGTCCCGGAGTTACTGTCACGGACGCGGTTTGCGTGAGCGGGATACCGTTGGCGGTCGCGGAGACGGTTTTCGTCCCTGTGCCCGTCGAGCTGAACGTTCCTGTGGCCACGCCGCTCGCGTTGGTCGGCCCCGTCGGTTGCGTCAGCGTGTTCCCGTTGCCGGTCGCCGAGAGCACCACGTTAATCCCACTCATGGGATTGCCGTTGCCATCTTTCACCGTGACGCTGACGGTCGAGCTGCCCGTCCCAGCGGTGAGCGAGTTTGGGGCCGCCGCGACCGTGGACAGACTGGGCGATATCACCGGTGAACCGGGAGCCCCATGGCAGGCTGTGGATCCGGAATCGGAGAAGGTCCTTCCAGCGACCGGCACGAACTTCCACGCATAACTGTCGGGGTAGAGCCAGACCTTCAGCACGCCGTAGGTGTCCCCGTTCCGCACCTCGCTATTCGGAGCCAGGTTCGGCCCAGTGCTACTATGTCCGTTCCCGCCGGTGCCCACAGTGATCGAACGAATGCCGTACGCTGGATCGGGCGTCTGATCGGGTCGCTGCGGAGCCATGCGCTCATAGAAATGTCTGTGCCCGTGCAGCACGAGATCCGCTCCGGCGGCGTACAGGTCTTCCCAAACCGCACGCGATTTCGTGTCGATGATGCCGCCGGTGCCACTCCCGGAGGTGGACTGATACAGCGGGTGATGCCAAATGGCGAGCGTGCACATGCTCTGATTGGCCGCAAGGTCGGCCAGGAGCCACTGTTCCTGTGCAGAGCCCTTGGACATCGAGACGTTGGTGCCGGCCCCGCCGCCGCTCGAGTTCAAGACGATGACGTGCCAAGCCCCGAGGTTGTAGCTGTAGTATCCTTTGCCAATCTCTCCCGCCGCCGCTCCGAAATACGCGTAATAGCCGGCGGCATTGGGACTGTCGTATTCGTGGTTGCCTGCCGCCGGTTTGGTCCGCGCCTTGTGACGGCCCCAGTTCGGGTGATAGCAATTGTTGTATTGGGCTTCTGTGCCCTGTTCGTACGCGTTATCGCCGGTCGTATACACAGTGCCATCCGGGATGGCATCGAGCAGAAGCGCCGTCGCTTCATCCCCCGAGACGTTGCAATTGCCGATGTCGCCGGCCCCTACAAGGAGTTCGGGAGGGTCGCTGACGACTTGGCCCGTTGGCGTGATCCAAGTTCGCGTGGGTGACAGGGGCCCCTTGCCGTCGGTGCATGTCGTCACCGCGAACAGCACGGCCAATCTGATCATCCGGGTCAGGTTTCGTCGAACTCGATCATGTTTCATTAGGGGCCCTGGACTAAGAGGGGACGACCGCTGATGCGTGGATGCACGCGGAGACGGTTAGCAGGTTCTGTGCGCGTCTCGGGATTATTCTGGGCCGGAGGACGTCGCAACAACCGCTGTCGCAAACCTGTTGTCAGCGAAGGAACTACACGCCCGCGCGTTTTTGCGCGCTGTTCGATATCCGAAAAACGGGGAGAATTTGGTTACGAACCTGCTGGCAGGCAGCGTCAATCTGTACCACCTTTGATACAAGGAGAACGGGTCGGCTGGGATCGGCCCCTCAGCCGCGCGCCTAACATTCGAGCTGGTAATATGTTAGGCGTCGGTTCTCTGGTCGCGCTGACGGTACCTGCCTTGCAAACGCTCTTTAGGCTGGCACTCGACTTTTCACGTCTGACTTGAAGGAGCGCTGTTCACGACGATGTCGCGCGACGATTCGCCACAGCCCGAATTCCGATTGCTGCCCGGACCCCGCAATCTGTCTCTCCCCCACATGCCGACAGGGATGCAGCCCGCCGGTGGCGGCGCTGGGACCAATGGGGTGAGCGGCGGCGGAGGCCTGATCGATTGGCGACGCATCGTCGCGGCCGTTGTCCGGTTCAAGTTGATCGTGATCCTCGTTGCGGTGCTCGGGACGGCGAGCGGTTTCATCCTTACGCGGTTTCTCGATCCGACGTATGCCGCCCGCGCGACGTTGTGGGTGGACGTGCCCGATATCCGTTCTCGCGATCAAGGACCGATCCAAACCAGCCAACTGGTTGGTTCCTCCGGCTGGGTTGACTTGCTCGAGTCGCACGCCGTGTTGGACGATGTCGTGCGCGATCTCCGTCTGTATCTCTCGTGGCAAAAGCCTGCCGACAGCGCGGCACTGGCCACGTTCTCCGTCACGGATCGCGTGCGTCCGGGGGATTACCGCCTGGTCGTGTCCCCTGATCGCCGGCGCTTCGTACTCCTGACCGCCAAAGGCGACACGATGGGACAGGGAGCGCCAGGCGACGAGGTGGGTGCGAACCTCGGGTTCACCTGGCAGCCGCCCGCCGCGGCGCTGGTGCCTGGACGCACGATCGAGTTCACGGTGGCGTTCGCGCCCGCCGTTGCGGGGCGGCTTGCCAGCAACCTCCGTGTCCGGACCGACCTGCTCGAGGGAAAAGTCGGCAACTTCATGACCGTCGAGCTGCGTGGCTCGAACCCTTCGAAGGTTACAAATATCGTCAATGCGATCGCGGAGCGGTTCGTCGTCGTCGTAACGGATCTGCAGCGGCGCAAGCTCAGCGAGCTCACGAGCATCCTCGATGAGCAGGTGCAGCATTCGCAACGCAATCTCGCGGTGGCCGAGCAGGCGCTGCGCGACTTCCGGGTGCGAGCGGTCACCGTACTGTCCACCGAACGGACGTCGATATTCGGTGGCACCTCGGGCCGGGATCCCGGCTTCGCCACGTTTTCCGACCTGAAGGCGACTCACGAGCAGTTGCGCCGGGATCGTCTCGAGCTCGAGCGCGTGCTTGCGCAAGTCGCGGACACCGCGGGAAGCAGCAGGGCGGGGGGCACGCTGCCCACGGAGATCCTGGAGTTGATCGGGTCGGTGCAGCACTCGTCTGCGCTCGTGCAGGCGCTGCGAGAGCTGACGGACAAACAGGCTGAGCTGCGTGCCCTCCGATATCGCTATTCGGATGAGCACGTGCCGGTGCGCCGGCTGGCCACGGACATCGCGACCCTGGAGCGCCGGACCATCCCGCTGCTGGTCCAGGGATTGATCGCACAACTCTCCGCTCGAGAAGCAGAGCAGGGCAGGCGCGTCGACTCGATTGCCGGCGAGATGCGCCGGATCCCGCCGCTCGCGATCGAGGAGGCGCGGCTGCAGCGCGACGTCACGATCGCCGAGCAGCTGTTCGCCAACATCCGGCAGCGCTATGAAGAGGCGCGGCTCGCGAACGTGTCGAGCATTTCGGAAGTGCGGATTCTCGACCGGGCGGTGCCACCCGAAGCGCCGTTGTTCAACGCCAAGCCCCTCCTAATCGTGCTGGCATTTCTCGGCAGCTGCGCCGCCGGCGTTCTGGGGGTCGTCGTGCTCGACAACGTGGACCCCCGCGTGCGCTATCCCGATCAGGTGACGCGGAGAATGGGGCTGAACATCCTCGGCGTCGTGCCGCACGTAAGCCAGCGCGGGGACGAAGAAGCGGACAACGCTCCGGTCATCGAAGCGCTGCGCGGAATCCGGCTGCGAATCGTGCACGAACACGGCGCGCCGGGTCCCGTGCGCTTGACCATCACGAGTCCGGGACGAAGCGATGGGAAGTCGTTCGTGTCATCCAACCTGGCGTTGGCATTCGGCGACGCCGGGTACCGCACCCTGCTGATTGACGGCGACATCCGGCGCGGTCGCCTGCACCGCGTGCTCAAGGCTCAGCGGCGGCCGGGGCTCACCGAGTTGCTCGGCGGCGAAGCAACCCGCGAGCAGGCAATTCAGCAGACCGCCTACCCGCTGGTTGGCTTCATCGGCTGCGGCGCCCGCAGCTACGTGGGGCCTGAGCTGTTGGCCTCCGAGCGCATGACGCAGCTTTTGGCGAGCGTGGCCCAGAGTTATGACGCAATCCTGGTGGATAGCCCACCGCTGGCAGCGGGCGTCGATGCGTTCGCGCTGGGCACAATGACCGGGACGCTCGCGCTGGTGCTGCGCGCCGGCGTGAGCAATCGCGAAATGGCGGAGGCCAAGCTCGACGTTCTGGGGCGGTTGCCGATCCGTGTACTGGGCGCGGTACTTAACGACGCGCGGCTCGAAGGGGAATATCGGTACTACTCGTACTACCTCGCGGGTTACGAGATGGTGGGTGAGGAGCCCAAGTGGGGCGGCCGCCCGGTGTTGCGCGAGTCCGATTGAGGAGATCTACGATGCGAGCGATTCAGGTCGTGGTGGCAGGTCTGGTGTGGCTCGGAGCCGGCGGGGGAGGGGGGACGTTGTCCGCGACCGCCGTTCAACAGCCAGGCGACTCGGCGTACGCACCGCGGGCGACGCGCCCGGCACTCGACTCGCTCGCGCAGCGCTACGAGGCAGTCGCGAATGCCGAAGACTCGAGCAGCGATCAGCGCGCTAAAGCGCGGCTGCGGGCCGCGGCCATACGCGCCCGACTCACCACCGGCGACTTTCAGGGCGGCGATCGCATTGCCATTATCGTTGAAGGCGCCGAATCCCCCGAAGCGATCGAGCAACAGCTGTCGGACACGTTCGTCGTGGGACCGGACCAGCAGATCACACTTCCGGCGGTCGGCATCGTTTCACTGCGCGGCGTCCTCCGCTCGGAGGTGGCCGAGCACATCACGCAGCACATCGGCCGGATCATCCACGACCCCATCGTGCATGTCCGCGCGCTGATTCGGGTCTCGATCGTCGGGCAGGTTGCGCGGCCGGGCTACTACGCGGTGCCTTTCGACGGACTGGTCTCCGAAGCATTGATGGTGGCCGGGGGTCCCGGTCCGCTCGCCAAGGTCGACGAGCTGCACATCACGCGCGGGGGGCAGCCGCTGTTGGGCGGCACGACGCTGCAGCGTGCCATCAGCCAGGGTCGCACGCTCGACGAGCTGAATCTGCGCGGCGGGGATCAATTCGTCGTGCCCGGCGGGAAAGGATCGAGTTTTTACGAAGTCGTCCGGACTGTGTCCTTGCTGCTGACGATTCCACTCACGCTGTACACGATCGGGAAAGTCTTCTAAGCCCCGCCGGGCCAGGCCCGCAGCCGTTCGTCGGCGTCCGATGCAGCGCCCTCGCGGGTCGCCGCCGCGGCATGCGCGAGGAGTTCGGCGGCGGGGATGGTCTCGGTGCCTTCGGACGTCGCGCAACCGACGCGCAGCCGCGAGCGCGCGAGCCCAACCGTCGATTCGACAGCGGTGAGCAGCCGCGCGCCCAGCCGCATGCAGCCCTGTTTGCCGGTGTGCGACGCCACGATGCCGCAGCGTGCGGGGCCGAGGCGGCCGAGCGTGTCGGACTCACGCGCCCAACGACGCAGCCCGGTGATCAGGCGGTCGCCGAGGCTCCAGTCCCCGCTCTGCTCGACCCCCTGGATGTCGACGACGGCCACCGCGACCGGTGAGTGGTCGCGTGCCGCTGCGGCCACGACCTCCTCGGCGCGCCGCAGCAACCCCCGGTTGTTCCAGAGTCGGGTCCGCGCCTCGATGAGACTCTCGTCCCACGCGCGATCAACCTCGAACTTGGCGCGGAGTTGCGCGGCCAGGCGCAACGCAAACTCATCGACGTCCACCGGATAGCTCCAGAGCTGGTCGGCTCCCGCGCGCAGCGCCTCCAGGCGTTGCGCCCGCGTCGCAGGACTGCCCTGTGTCAGAAAGATCGGGGTGCTCCGCGACGGCGTGTCACGGCCCCGCAGGGTGCGGCAGAGCTCCAGGCCGCCATCGTCATCCACCTCGGTGGCGATCACGAGCGCGTCAGGATCCGCGCGGCGCTGCTGTTCGAGGGCGCTCCACCCCGTCGTGGCTCGCAGGACGGCGTATCCCGCGCCCACCAGAGATGCCTCGAGGGAATGTGCAAAAACGTCGTCGACACTGGCGAGCAGAACCAACGGAACCGAGTGGCGCATACGGTACGGCTACTGCGCGTTTTGTGCGCGCGGGAATGGGCGGGGTAACCCGTTGGCGCGCCCCACCTTTGAGTCTGGTTGCGGCGTGCACTCCTCGCGCGTCGCTCCCAAGCGCTGACAAACCTGTGGCGGACCTGACGCGTTTTGCGCCAGCAGCCCCCCGGTTCGCTGGCCGGGCGCCATGGCCCCAAAGTTGAAATGGGATGACGGCATGTGCGGCATCATCGGATATGTCGGACGCCAGCAGGCCGTACCGATCCTGCTTCAGGGGTTGAATCGCCTCGAATACCGGGGCTATGACTCCGCGGGCATCGCCCTGGCGGGGGGCGAAGCGCCGGCTCTCCAGATTCGCAAGTTGGCCGGCCGCGTTCAGGGGCTGGCCAAACTGGTGAACACTTTCCCCGTGGCGGGTACGTGCGGCATCGCGCACACGCGCTGGGCCACGCACGGGGCGCCCACCGAAACGAACGCGCACCCGCACCTCGACTGCGGCGGCGAGATCGCGCTCGTGCACAACGGCATCATCGAGAATGCCGACGTTCTGCGCCAGCGGCTCGAGTGGAACGGCCACCGCTTCATCACCGAAACTGACACCGAGGCGCTCGTGCATCTCATCGAGGATGCGCCCGGTGCGACCCTGGAAGCGCGTGTGCTCAACGCCCTCGAGCACGTGGAAGGTACGTACGGCATCGCGGTCGTTTCGCGGGCTGAGCCCGACAAGATCGTTGTGGCCCGGCAGGGTTCGCCGGTCCTGCTCGGGGTTGGCCCGAACGGGAGCGGCCATTTCGTCTCGTCCGACGCGGCCGCCATTCTGGAGCACACACGCGCAGTCGTCTACCTGGATGATGGCGACGTCGCGGTTCTGCGTCCCGACGGCTACACGGTGCTCGACGCGGAGGCGCACCCGCGCGTACGTGAGGTGACCGACATCTCCTGGGATCCGGCCACAATCGAGCTCGGTGGCTACGCCCATTACATGCTCAAGGAAATCAGCGAGCAACCGGAGACGACGCGCGCGACCCTCCGCGGCCGCTTGCTGTTCGAAGAGGGCACCGCGCGCCTGGACGGCCTCAACCTGAGCGCTGCGGCGGTGAGCGCCGTGCGGCGCATCGTGTTACTGGGGTGCGGGACGTCGTGGCACGCCGCCCTCGCCGGCCGCGACATCATCGAGACGCTCGCCGGCGTGCCGGTGCAGGTCGAGTACGCGTCCGAATACCGCTATCGCCGCGCCTTACCCCAACCCGACACCCTGGCGATTGCGATCTCGCAGTCGGGCGAAACAGCCGACACGCTCGAAGCGATGCGCGCCGCCCGCGCCGCGGGTTCGCGCGTGCTGGGCATCGTCAACGTCGTGGGCAGCACGATCGCCCGGGAAGCCGACGGCGGCATCTACCTCCATGCGGGACCGGAGATCGGCGTGGCGTCGACCAAGGCGTTCACGTCGCAGCTCCTGGCGCTGGCGATGTTCGGGCTGTACATGGGGCGGCACCGCACGATGTCGCCGGCGGACGGGCGCGAGTTCGTCTGCCAACTGGCGGCCGTCCCGGAGCTCGTCGCCGAGACCCTCGCGCTCGAGCCGGCGGTGCGCGCCATTGCCGAACAGTTCGCCGAGGCGCACAACTCGCTCTACCTGGGCCGGGGCCTGAACTTCCCGGTGGCGCTCGAAGGGGCGTTAAAACTGAAGGAAATCAGCTACATCCATGCGGAGGGCTATCCAGCCGCCGAAATGAAGCACGGCCCGATCGCGCTGATCGACGACAAAATGCCGGTCGTGGTCGTGGCGCCGAAGGACACCGTCTACCCGAAGATTCTGTCCAACATTCAGGAAGTGCGAGCGCGGGGAGGTCGCGTCATTGCCATCACCACACACGGCAACGGCGACCTCGGGCACCTCGTGGATCACCAGCTGCGCGTGCCCGCCGTATCGCCGCTGTTGTCGCCGATCCTGACCGTCATCCCGCTGCAGCTACTCGCCTATTACGCGGCCGTGCAGCGAGGCTGTGATGTCGACCGGCCGCGAAATCTCGCGAAGAGCGTGACCGTCGAGTAGTCGCTACGACGGCTCGCGCTGCATCCCGTGCCGGTCCATGAGCCGGTAAAACGTCGTCCGGTCGATGCCGGCCTGCCGCGCTGCCTTTGATAGGTTCCCACCCGCCCGCACGATAACGCGCGTCAGGAACTGACGGTCGAATTTGGCGAGCAGCCGGTCCCGTGCATCGTAATAGCCGCTGTCGGCGGCGTTGAGCTCCGGCTCCAATTCGGGACCCGCGGCGGAAACCGGCAGCGAGGGGAACGGCAGGTCCTCAGCCCGAATCTCGGTCGCCGGTTCGAGGAAGACGACGGCCTGCTCCATCACATTCTGAAGCTCGCGCACATTGCCGGGCCAGGAGTGCGCGCGCAGCGCGCCGAGCGCGCTCCGGCCGAGCTTGGGAAGCGGCAGATCGATGCCGCGGTACTTCCGCCAGTAGTGCCCGAGGAACGACGTGGCAAGCAACTCGATGTCCTCGATGCGATCGCGCAGCGACGGCACCTGAATCGGCACCACACCGAGGCGATAGTAGAGGTCCTCGCGCAGCAGTCCCTCGGCCACCGCCTTGTCGGGCTCGCGGTTGGTGGCTGCAATGAACCGCACGTTCACCACGGCATCCGCGGTCTCGCTGCCGACGCGGCGGACGACGCCGTCCTGGATCGCCCGGAGCAGCTTCGCCTGGATCGTCTTGGGCATCTCGATGAGCTCATCGAGCATCAGTGTGCCGCCGTCGGCGGCTTCGAGCAGGCCGGGTTTGTCGCGGACCGCGCCGGTGAACGCGCCGCGCCGGTGGCCGAACATCTCCGATTCGAGCAGCGGCTCGGGCAGGGCGGCGCAGTTGACCGCGAGGAACGGACGAGTCGCGCGCCGGCTGTGATGATGAATGAACTGCGCGAACAGCTCTTTGCCCGCACCGCTTTCGCCGGTGAGCAGCACCGAGGCGTCCGTCGGCGCCACTTTGCGCGCCCGTGCGATGGCGCTGCGAAACGCGGGCGCGAGCCCCAGCATCCGAATCTTGTCGCTGTTCTCGCCCGCCTGCTCCAACTGCTGGGAGCGCTGCATCGACTCCCGGGCGCACAGCGTCGCATGCGCCGCCTGACCGACGAGAATCGCGAGTTGCACCGCCGAGAACGGCTTCGGCAGATATGCCCACGCCCCGTTCTTGATCGCGTCGAGGCTCGAGGCGAGAGTGGGCTTTCCGGTGACGGCAATTACTCGCGTCAAAGGATTGGCGGCGAGCGCCAGCGGGAGCAGCTCAGACCCCGGGATCTCGCTCATGTACCAGTCCAGCAGCAGGATGTCGAACACGTTGTGGCGCAGCAGATTCTGGGCTTCGCGCGCGACGCCACTGCTCGACACCTCAT
>DASTDR010000288.1:0-12111 GCA_035710265.1 Gemmatimonadales bacterium
GGAGCGGGTGCGGAGGGCGGAGCGCCTGGCGGCGCGACCCGCGCGACATGCACGACCCGCTGGACCACCGTGATCGCCGAGACGATCGCGAGGACGGTGACAATCCAGAACAACAGCACGCCGGGGCGTCCGGGACCTTCGCCGAACACCACCGCCGGAAGTCCCAGCAGCAGAATCCGCTCGGCCCGGGCGGCGATACCCACCTTGCATTCGACGCCGAGCCCTTCGGCGCGCGCGCGGGTGTACGACACGATCAGCGACGACACCAGGGCCACCAGCGAGGCGCCCAGCGCCCGCGTTTTCAGCTCGTTCGGAAGCGGGCCGGCCAGAAAGTAGAAGATCAACCCACTGAAGACCGCACCCTCGCCGACACGATCGAGCGTGGAATCGTAAAACGCACCGAACGTGGTGGTCTTGCCGCCCTGGCGTGCGACCTGCCCATCCAGAATGTCGAATATCCCGCTGAGCAGCAGGAGCAATCCACCGATCTGAATCTGACCGACGCCGAAGGCCACGCCGGAACCGACCACGAACAGCGTGCCGATCGTCGTGATCGTGTTGGGATGGACGCCACTCCGGATCAGCCCCCGTGCGATAGGGCCGACCAAGCGTAGAAAACCATCCTTAACGCTCTGCGGAATGATGTTCATGCCGGGGGGAAGCTAACGCGCCCCCATCCAATACGGGTAGGGCCGAAAGGACTACGGGACGCTCGTGTGACGCCAGCGCTCAATGCCGGACGAAGATCGAATACCCGTTGGAGCTGCCGTCCGGATCGTGATTGGACGCCGGCTTGTATGTGTAACCGGTCACGGTCAGGCCATTCATGCCGAAGTACGCGTTCCGGGTCGTATTTGGAATCCCGGCGAGTGTCAACGTGCAGGTCCCAGGAACCTCCGCGTCGCTCGTCACGCATTGCACCTCCGGTCCGGAGTTCCAGCTGCCGCGCACCGTCACCCCGCTGAGCGGATTGTGCCGGTGGTCGTGCGCCGCGATCCGAACGGTTGCCGTCCAGGTATCCACCGCGCTCGTGGCGACGCCGTCGAGATTGCCCACGTGGACGCTCGGCGCGTTCACCGTGACGGCGATCGCACGCGCGTTGTTGCTCGCGCTGGCATCGGGGAGCTTCTGGGTCGCGGTCAGGATGTGAGTACCAAGGGCCGAGCCGGCCGTACTCCAAGTGAAGGTTCGCGTCGCGCTCGCACCGGCGCCGAGCCCCGAGACGGTCTGCGTGCCGACGACGGCATTGCCGGCCTGCCCGTCAGTCAGCACGATGTCGAAGTTTGCCGTGACGTCGGTCCCGCCGATGTTCTGGATGGTCACCTGCACGGGCGCCGTGTCGCCCACGGTGACCGATCCGGGACCGCTGATTCCAGTGACCGAGATATCGGCCGGCGTCTGCAGCACCGACACAGTGGCCGAGCGCCGATCGTTGCTCGGGTTGTCATCCGCCAGCGTCTGGGTCGCCACGAGCGTATGCGCACCGAGGGCCGCGCCGGCGGTGTTCCAGGTGAACGAGCGCAACGCGCTGCTGCCTGCCGCAAGTCCCGTCACGGTCTGGGAGCCGATAGTGACACCCGCCGTGGTGTCGGTCAGCACTATGCTAAAGCCCGTCGCGTTCTGTCCTCCCACGTTTTGTACCGTCACCGAGATCGTGGCGCTGCTGCCCTTCGGCACGGTTGCGGGCGCGCTCAAGAAACTCACGGCGAGATCCAGCGTTGGCTGATTGATCGTAACCGTCGCCGTGCCCTGATTGTTGGCCGTGTTCGCATCGGCGAGGGTGTGCGTTGCGACCAGACTATGCGGGCCGAGGACAACGCCCGTCGTATTCCAGTTGAACGTGCGCGACGTGTTGCTCGAAGGCGGGAGCCCGGGGATGGTCTGCGTCCCGATCGTGACCCCGGAGGTCGCGTCCCGCAGTACGAGGTCGAAGCTGCTCGCCACGTTCTGCCCGCCCACGTTCTGGACACTGACCGTGACGGCGGCAGTGCTGCCGAGGAACACCGCGGCCGGGGCGGTCACGGTCGTAATGCCCAAATCGAGCACGGGCGGCTGCTGCACGATGACGAGGATCGCCATGCTGTTGTTGGTCGAGACGGCGTCCTGGGGCAGCGTTTGCGTCGCGATCAGCGTGTGTCCGGTGATGGCGGCCCCGGCCGTGTGCCACGGGATGTCGACGGTTTTCGTCGCTCCGAGCTCGAGTCCCCCCGTTACGACCCCGGTCGCCACCACGGCGAGATCCGCCGCTCCGTCAGCGACCTCGACGGTGAAGTCGGATGTTACCGGGAGCTCACCCACGTTCTTGACCGTCACCACGACGTGCGCCGTATCCCCCTGATTCACGCGCGCTGGCGCGGTGATCCCGATGATCGCGATGTCGGTCGGTTTGGGATTCACGAACACCAGGAGACTGCGCTGATTGTTCGATGCGCTGTCGTCGCGGACGCTATGGGTAGCGACCAGGGTGTGCATACCGATGGTGGCACCCGTGAGATTCCAGGCGAACGTGCGGGTCGTGCTGCCGTGCGCCGCGAGCGCGGAAACCGTCTGCGTGCCGAGCACCAGATCGTCCGTCGCATCGCGCAGCGTCACGTCGAAACTCCCGACGTCCACGTTGCCGGCGTTCTCGACGCTCACAGTGACGTTCACGACGTGACCCTCGATCGCGGCCCCGGTCACACCGAGCGCGCTGATCGCGACATCGGTTACCGGCGGCTCGACCGGGATCGTGGCAAGACGCTGATTGTTCACCGCACGATCATCGCTCAACGTGTGGCGGGCGACGAGGTCATGACTGCCGAGGGTGGTTGGAGTCCACCCGAACGTGAGTGTAGTTGCCGCCCCGGCCACGAGGCCTGACACCGCCTGGGTACCCACGATCAGGTCAGTCCCTCCCGTGGTGTCCTCGAGCGTGACGTCGAAACCACCAACGTCCTGGTTGCCCACGTTCTTTACCATCACGGCGACGCTCGCAGTCCGATTCTGAACGGCTGCTTCAGGACCGCTGACGCTGAGCACGCCCACGTCGGTGAACGGACCCGGCGGCGGCGGGGCGAAGCCATCGATCGTGACTCCGAAGCGGTTCAAGACCAGATCGATGCGGTTCGCGATGGTGACGGTCGAGCTGCCGGCGAACAGCAGCCCCACGGGATTGAGGTTCGCATCATCGGTCACGATGAGAGATCCCGAGTCGCCGCCGTTGCTGAACCCGGCTGGGGAAATAATGAGCTGATCGACGAACCGCGCGGACTTGGTGCAGACAAAGTCGGACACCGCGTAACAGACCGTCACCGTCGCGTTGACGCCCGTGATCTGGCCGTGCGTGAGCTTGGTGGTGCGTCCGTATTTCTGAACGTTCAGTCCGAGCAGCGCATTGCGGTCGTCGAACAGGCCGTCGCCGTTGGCGTCGCCGTAGATCGTCGAGTTCGGCATGCCGTAGCCGTCGTCGCTCGGCACCGCGTTGTCGAGAACGTTGATGTTCGACAGAGCGATCGCCGCATCCATCGTATTGCTCGCGCCACTGAACGAAATCACCTGAAAATCGCTCAGGGTGGCGATCTGATCGGCGGCCGTGCCCCCATCGAATCGGCCGGGCTGATACGCGGCATCACCAATGCTGGCGCCGTTGGTATTCGCGAGGACATGGTTGTTGGAGAGGATGTACACCCGGCCGAGCCCGTCACGGACGCGCGCGCCAATCGTGCCCGCCGTGATCGCCGGATGGCCGACCGAGTACCCCAGCGGCGCCGGTCGCTTCCGCTGGGTCGGGTCGCTCAGCGCCATGATCCGGCCCGTCACACGCACGGTGACCGGAACGTCGTCGAGCAGCAGGGGCAGGCCGCCGATCCCCGCGCGCTCGGTCAGGATGAGCACGCTCCCGCGCCCATCGGCCAGACCGGTGACTGCGGTGCCGACGACACCGGGAATCTCGAGCAATGTCGAGCTGTGCCGGCGTTGCACCGCGATCGCGTGGCGAAGATCCAGCAGGCGGGGGATGGAGGTCGGCCCGGCAGGCGCGCGTGCGCTGTCCGCGCAGGCATACCACACCGCCGGCGTCATCGCGATCAGCAGGATGATGGCAGCTCGCGTCCAAGTACGACGAGCAACCATGACGACCCCCGACAAAGAGCGGGGGTCGATTATGCCGTCGTGACCGTCACTCGGCTAGGGGGAGCGTCGCCTCGATCAGGGATTTAGTCCCTCCCATAGTGATTTTGAGGGTTCCACCCAGTTGCCGTAGGCGTTCCCGCACACCCGCGAACGCCACGCCGAAATCGCCGTTCCCCAGTGCGATGTCGTCCCGCATTCGGGGCTGCAGCGCGCCGTGAATCGCGATTTCGAGCTTGACAGCGCCGTTGGGCAGGAGGCGGATCGTCGCCTCGCGCGGCCCGGCATGCCCCATCAGCTGACTCAGGCATTCCTGGATCAGCCGGAAGAGGACGATCTGACCTTCTGCCGACACCCGGATCGGCTGGTCCGGCAGCTCGGCATCGATCGCAAAACCAAGTTGGCCGGACACCGCATTCACGTACCAGCGCAGCGTCTCCACCAGGCCGCCCTGCTCCAGGCGCGCCGGGTGCAGCATGTGCGAGACACGGCTGATGACGTCCGACGTCGCCTGCACCTTGTCGATGCTCTCGATCACGTCGCCCAGGAGCTCGTGGTCTTCCTCCTCCAGATGCTCGCGGACTTTGAACAGACTGGAGAGGACCGCGCTGAGGTATGGACTGGTGCGATCGTGCAGGGCACGGGCCAGGCGCTTGCGCTCTTCGTCCTGCAACCGGAACAAGCGGCCCGACAGCTCGCCGATCGCCTGTTCGGCTTTGCGTCGTTCCGTCAGATCGCGCGTGATCTTGGCGAACCCCGTCAACCCACCCTCGCCGTCGCGCAATGCCGTGATGACCACGTCGGCCCAGAACCGCGAGCCGTCTTTGCGCACGCGCCAGCCCTCGTCCTCGACGCGGCCGTTCGTGGCCGCCTGTCTCAGCAGGCGGCCCGGCTTTCCGCGCTGGAGGTCCTCCGGAGTGTAGAACGTTTCCATCGACTTGCCGATGATCTCGTCGGCGCTGTAACCCTTGATCAAACGGGCGCCTTCATTCCACGTCATGATCTTGCCGGTGGGACTCAGCGCGAAAATCGCATAGTCCCGCACGCGGGCGATCAGAATCGTGCACAGCTCCTCGTCACGCGGCCACGCGGAGTCGAGCGTTTCGGCGTCGGGACTCGTCATAGGCCATCATACCCTGCTCGACGCGTGTTGGAGGGATTAGCTCGAAGGCGGGTGAGAGGATTACGCAGCCCTAATAAATGAGGTACTGCGCTCGCGCCGCTCGAAATCGCGCGAGATCCTGGTCCCAGCGCTTCCAGATTTCCTGCGGTGTCCGGCCGGCCTCGAGCGCGAGCCGCAGTTCGGGGCCCGAGGCCAGTCGATCGAAGTGGCTCGCCCGAAACGCGAACGCCTCCGGATGCGTGGCGCGCAACGCCGCGAGCACGACGACCGCGAACTGCGTGGGATCGAATCGCTCCCGATCTGTCACCCGCATCCGAATCCCGCGGAGCGCGACATCGGGATATTTGCCGTCGGTCGGCGCGCGAGGGGTAAACGTCGTATCGACGACTTCGACGCCTGCGACATTGAACGCCTCGAGGCGTTCGATCAGCCTCGGCGGATCGAGCCAGGGAGCGCCGAGGATCTGAAAGGCGATGGGGGTACCCCGCCCCACCGACAGATTGGTGCCTTCGAACAGGCACGTGCCCGGATACAGTACGGCACTCTCGAGGCTCGGCATGTTTGGCGACGGTTTCACCCATGGGATTCTCGTCTCGTCGAAGAACATGGCGCGCGTCCAGCCGAGCGCCGGGACCACGGCCAGATCGGCATTCAGACCCATCACGCCATTTGCCATCCGCGCCAGCTCCCCCATGGTCATGCCGTGGCGCATCGCTACCGGTAGAAACCCGACGAGGTTCGAGTCCGGGTCGCCCCAGCGCGCGCGGACGTTCCCCTGCACCGCCTGTCCACCAACCGGGTTGGGACGATCGAGCACGATGACGCGCTTCCCTGCCCGCGCGGCGTCCCGCATCAGGCTCGCGGCCGTGGCAGGATAGGTATAGAACCGCGCGCCAATGTCCTGCAGATCGATCACCAGGACGTCGATCGAGTCGAGCGCGGCGCGCGCCGCACTGCGCGATCCCCCATACAGACTATAGATTGGGAGGCCGGTCGCCGAATCGCGGCTGTCGGGGAGCCCTTCACGATCTTCGGTGCCGCGAAAGCCGTGTTCCGGGCTGAACAGCACGGTGAGCCGACTGCCGCGCGCCGCGAGTAACAGGTCGGCGTCACGCCGTCCCCGGTGATCGATTCCGGTATGATTCGTCAGCAGGCCAAGGCGCTTCCCTGCGATCAGGTGCGCCGAGTCGGACAGCACGACCTCAATGCCCGGACGGACCGGCGAGGCTCTTTGTGACGCACACGCGAGACACAGAACGCTGACGAGATGATGCGCGCGCATAGACTCCTACTGTTGTCGCTGCTGGCCGCCTGTAGCGGCGGACGGGCCACCACCGGTGCCCGGGCGGCTCCCGAGCCCATGGCCGTCGATCTCATGCTGGCCAAGCTCTCCCCCAGACAGAAAATAGCGCAACTCGTCGTCCCGTGGCTGAACGGCACGTACTCGGCGCTCGACGACAGCACCTTTCAGATCGCCAAGCGCTGGATCGACACGCTCGAACTGGGCGGGATCATCATCTCCGTCGGCGGGCCCTACGACATCGCGGCCAAGCTCAACGAGCTGCAGCGCCGGTCCAAGCTGCCGCTGCTCGTCTCCGCCGATCTCGAATGGGGCGCGGCGATGCGGGTCGTCGGTGCCACCGCTTTCCCGCACATCATGGCCACCGGGGCAACGGGCGATGAGCGCGACGCGTACATGATCGGCCGGGTCGCGGCGCTCGAGGGTCGCGCCGTGGGCATCCACGTGAACTTTGCCCCCGATGCCGACATCAACAACAATCCGCTGAATCCGGTCATCAACATTCGCTCGTTTGGCGAGGATCCCAAAGCCGTCGCCAAGCTCGTGCGCGCGTACGTGCGCGGGCTTCAGGACAATGGGATGCTGGCGACGTTGAAACATTTCCCCGGACACGGCGACACCGACGTCGACTCGCACATCGGGTTGCCCGCGATTCGCGCCGATTACCCGCGGCTCGATTCGGTCGAGCTGGTGCCGTTCCGCGCCGGCATCGAGGCCGGGGCAAAAGTGGTGATGAGCGCGCACATTGCGTTCCCCGCGTTTACCGCGGATGCGCCAGCGACGCTCTCGGCGTCCATGCTCACCGGTGTGCTGCGCGACTCCCTCAAGTTCAACGGCCTCGTGGTCACCGACGCGCTCCAGATGGGCGCGATCGTCTCGAAATACGGCGCCGGAGAAGCGGCGCTGCGCGCGTTCGAAGCCGGGTCCGACCTGCTGCTCATGCCCGCCGACCCCGACTCGGCCATCGCCTCGATGTTGACGGCGCTCCAGTCCGGACGGATCACTGCCGCGCGCCTCGACGCATCCGTGCGCCGCGTACTCGAGATCAAGCGTGGTCTGGGACTGTTCCAGCGCCGCACCGTGCCACTCGACTCGATCGCGATGATCGTCGGCGCGAAGCCGTTCCTCGAAGCGGCCGATGGGATTGCGCAGCGCTCGCTCACGCTCGTGCGCGACAGCGGCGGCACGGTCCAGCGTCTACGGCGCACCCGCAGCCGCATGGCCGTCATCGCCTATGGCGACGAGCTGAACAGCTTCGCCGGGCAGCGGCTGCTCGAGCTGCTGCGCGCCGGCGGCGACACGGTGGGATACTTCCGGCTGTGGCCGATGTCCGGCCAGGCATCCTACGATTCTGCGCGCGTCGTGATCGGCCGCGCCCCGACGGTGATCTTCGCGGCGAGTGTGCGGCCGATCTCAGGACGAGGGGTCATCGCGCTGCCCGACTCCTTCGCGCGTCTCATTACAGCCACCGATTCCGTGAAGCCGACCGTCCTCGTGGCGCTGGGCAGCCCCTATCTCCTGAGCCAGGCGCCCGCGGTGAAATCGTACCTGGTCGCGTGGAGCAACGTGCGCGTCGCGGAGAAGGCGGCCGCACGCGCACTGCTCGGCTGGTCCCCGATCCGCGGCAAGCTGCCGATTCGTATTCCGCCCGCCTACCAGATCGGCCACGGTCTCGTCGTGCCCGATTCGACCGTGCCGCCGCCCAGGCCACAGCCGCGCGTCATCATTCCGTGACACGCTGGCCGCTGATAGCGGTGCCCGTGCTGGTGCTGGGCTGTGCCGGCCGATCGGCGACGGTGGCGCCGCCGCCGGAGGCCCCCACCCGTCGGGGATTCGAGCCGGTGCTCGCGTATCTGCGGTCGCAGGTGGACAGCGCGTTTCCGGGAGCCGCGATCGCCGTCGGGCGTCACGACACCATTCTGCTGCTCAGCGCCGTGGGTCATTACGCGGTGGACGACGGTCGGCCGGTCACGCCGCAGACGATCTACGACCTCGCGTCGTTGACGAAAGTCATCGGGCTTACGACCGCCGCGCTGATGCTCGTGGATTCGGGCCGGCTCGATCTCGAGGCGCCCGTGCAGCAGTACGTGCCGGCATTCCGGGGGCCGGGCAAGGAGCGCGTGACGATCCGGCATTTGCTCACGCATTCGTCGGGACTGCCGGCGTGGCGGCGGCTGTTTGCGGAATCGTCGAGTCGTGATGAGGCGTTCGCGCTCGTCGATACGACCGCGCTGCTGCGCCAGCCCGGTGACACCTTCATCTATTCGGACGTCGGGGCCATCGCGCTGACGCAGGTCGTCGAGACCATCACGGGCCGCCGGCTCGATGTCTTTCTCGACGCCAGGGTCTTCGGCCCCCTCGGCATGACGTCGACGCGTTATCTCCCGCCCGAGAGCTGGCGGACGCGCATCGCTCCCACGGAGAACGACACGGCTTTCCGGCATCGGATGCTGCATGGCGAGGTGCACGACGAAAACGCGGGCCGGCTGGACGGCGTCTCGGGACACGCCGGGCTGTTCTCGACGGCACCGGACTTGGCGAGATTCGCCCAATGGCTGCTCGACAGCCGCATCCCCCCCGGCCGGCCCGCCGGTGGATCCGGGGCGTTTCTGCCTCACGATCTCGTCGTGGAGTTCACCCGCCGCCAGAACATTCCGGCCGGCTCCTCGCGCGCGCTGGGGTGGGACACGCCGTCCGAAAACTCGAGCGCGGGGACCAAATTCGGCCCCCGCGCGTTCGGTCACACCGGCTTCACCGGCACGTCGATCTGGATTGACCCGGACCGCGATCTCTTCATTATCCTGTTGTCGAACCGTGTGAACCCCACGCGTGCCAACACCAGGATCCTGCAGGTGCGCCGCCGCGTGGCGGATCTCGTCGTCGAGACTGTCAACCTGGGAGTGCCCGCCCCATGACTCTGTCGTTCGCCGACTGGATCATCATCATCGCGTACTTCGTTGTGTCTGCCGCCATCGGCCTCTACTACACGGGCCGAGCCAGCCGCTCGCTCAGCGAGTACTTCCTGTCCGGACGCAGCCTGCCCTGGTGGCTCGCCGGGACCTCGATGGTCGCGACGACATTCGCGGCTGACACGCCCCTCGTCGTCACCGGGCTCGTGGTCCGCCAGGGCGTGGCCGGGAACTGGTTGTGGTGGAGTCTTGCGCTGTCCGGGATTCTGACCGTGTTCTTCTTCGCGCGGCTGTGGCGCCGTGCCGGTGTCCTCACCGACGTCGAGTTCGTCGAGCTGCGCTACGGCGGGAAACCGGCCGCCACGCTGCGCGGCGTGCGCGCCCTCTATCTCGCGTTGCCGGTGAATCTGATCATCATGGGCTGGGTGACCAAGGCGATGGCCGATGTCCTCCAGATCACCATGGGGATCTCGGGCTGGCGCGTGGCGATCCTGCTATTCCTGATCACGGCGGGCTACTCGATCCTGTCCGGACTGTGGGGCGTGGTGGTCACTGATTTCTTCCAGTTCCTCGTCGCGATGGGAGGCTCGATCGTTCTGGCCGTGCTCGCGGTCCAGCACATCGGCGGCCTGGACCGCCTCGCCGATGCCGCGGCGACCCACTTCGGCAGCCGCGAGACCGCCCTGGGGATCGTCCCGTTGCACAGCCCCATCTTCGCGATCCAGGTGTTCCTCACCTACATCGCCGTGCAATGGTGGGCGTCCTGGTATCCGGGCGCGGAGCCTGGGGGCGGCGGCTACGTTGCCCAGCGGATCATGTCCACGCGCGACGAGCGCCACGGCCTGCTCGCCACCCTGTGGTTCAACATCGCCCACTATGCGCTGCGCCCCTGGCCATGGATCATCGTCGGCTTGTTCGCGGCCGTGACGTACCCTGATCTGAGTGCGCCCGGCGCGGACGCCGGTCGCGGCTACGCGCGCGCCATGGTGGACCTGCTGCCGTCTCCCCTGCGCGGCCTGTTGCTGGCCGCCTTCGCGGCCGCGTACATGAGCACGATCGCGACGCATCTCAACTGGGGCACCTCGTACTTCGTGAACGACTTCTGGCTGCGGTTCCTGCGCAAGGGCGCGAGCGACCGCGAGCAGGTGATGGTGTCCCGCGTCGCGACGGGAGTGCTGATGCTGCTCGCCCTCGTTGTGATGCAGTTCCTGAACTCCGTGGAACAGGGCTGGCGTATTCTGCTCGGCATGGGCGCGGGCACCGGTCTCGTGCTGATTCTCCGCTGGTACTGGTGGCGCATCAACGCCTGGAGCGAGCTCGTGGCGATGGCCGCATCGCTGGTCGTGTCGCTCACGTTGTGGGAAGTGTTCGACATGCCGGCCGACCACTGGCTGACGCTGTTGATCACCGTCGGCGTCACGACGGCCGCCTGGCTCGTCGCTACACTCGTTACGCCGCCCGAGGCGCCGGAAACGCTCGAGCGCTTTTATCGCCGCGCGCGGCCGGGCGGCGCTGGCTGGCGCGTCGTGGCGACGCGGCTCGGCTTTGCCGGCGACACGATTCCCGGCGGCGCCTTATCCTGGGTCAACTGGGTCGCCGGATGGCTGGCGGTTTACGCGTCCCTGTTCGCCATCGGCCAGCTGCTGGTCGGCACGATCGGCCTGGCCGTGATCTTTGGTATCATCGCGGCGGCCGCATTCGCGCTGATCGCGCGGAATCTGCGGCACGATCCGACGTTCCGCTCCACGGCCGTTGACAGCGGCGCCTCGCCTGTCTAAGTTGCTGCCGGACTGGAGGATATGATGGGGACGACACAACGGGCGGTGACCCTGACCCTCACCGAGCGGGCAGGCGAAGAAGTCAAGAAGTTCCTGGCCGAAGAGAAGGTCTCTCAGGCGTCGGCCGGTCTGCGCGTCGCGGTGCTCCCGGGCGGCTGCTCGGGCTTCCGCTACAGCCTGAACATCGAAGAGCAACCCGCGGCCGACGACGTCGTCGTCGAGAGCGCGGGCGTGCGGCTGTTCATCGACGAGTTCAGCTCGCAATATCTCAACGGCACCGTGATCGACTACAAGAGCAACTTCCAGGAATCCGGCTTCGCGTTCGAGAATCCGAACGCCTCCGGCGGCTGCGGCTGCGGGTCGTCGTTCACGGTCTGAACGTTGATCCCTTCTGATTCGAGAGTGAAGGCCCGCGCCCATCGCGGGCCTTTGCCTTTGTAGTGCGCAGCCTCGATCTCGTCGTCATCGTCGTGTATTTCGTCGCGGTGGTCGCGGCGGGGCTGCTCCTGTCCGGCCGCCAGAAGGACGCGGCCGATTATTTCCTCGGTCGTCGTGGACTTCCCTGGTGGGCGATCATGCTGTCGATCGTGGCGACCGAGACTTCGGCCCTCACGGTGATCAGCGTGCCGGGGATCGCATCCCGCGGGAATCTCACGTTCCTCCAGCTCTCGTTTGGCTATCTCGTGGGACGGCTCGGGGTCGCGTGGCTGCTCCTCCCCGGCTACTTCGAAGGAACGCAGGAAACCGCCTATCAACGCCTCGAGCGCCGCTTCGGCGTGGCCACCCGCCGGATCGCCTCCGCGGCATTTCTCGTGACGCGCGCTCTCGGCGATGGCGTGCGCGTCTACGCGACCGCGATCCCGCTCGCGATCATCACGAGCTGGAGCATCCCGG
>DASTDR010000289.1:0-4138 GCA_035710265.1 Gemmatimonadales bacterium
CGCCGCGCTTCGCGCGGCAGCTGCTGGACAGCATCGTCAAGCAACGGGGCGGCACGGGTGAGCCGACGGCGGCCGACAGCCAGACGCTGCGCGCCAATGCCCAGGACATGGTCAATCGCATGTTCAACGTGAACCGGCGCCGCACCGGGCCCACGCAGTGCCACGACATCACGGTGTATCCGGCGATCGGGCTCGCGGGCGGGGCGTGCGGCGGCTACGGGATTCTGCTCGACATCAAGGATCCCGCGCATCCGCGCCGGCTCGCGGCCGTCGCCGATTCGAACTTTTCGTACTGGCACTCGGCGACGTTCAACAATGACGGGACGCAGATCCTGTTCACCGACGCGTGGGGCGGCGGCGGCGGGCCGAAGTGCCGCTCGTTCGACAAGCCCGAGTGGGGCGCGAACGCGCTGTTCAGGATCGAGAACGGCCAGATGAAGTTCCAGAGCTATTACAAGATGCTCGCGGCCCAGACGGAGAATGAGAACTGCGTGGCGCACAACGGCTCGCTGATTCCGGTGCCGGGGCGCGACATCATGGTGCAGTCGTGGTATCAGGGCGGCGTGTCGGTATTCGACTGGACCGACGCGGCGCGTCCCAAGGAGATCGCGTTCTTCGATCGCGGGCCGATCGATTCGACCAAACCGACGGGCGGCGGGACGTGGTCGGCGTACTGGTACAACGGCTACATCTACAGCTCCGAGATCGCGCGCGGGCTCGACGTGCTCGAGCTGCAGCCCAGCGGGCTGCTGTCAGCCAACGAGATCGCGGCGGCGAAACAGGTGCACCTCGACTACTTCAATGCGCAGGATCAGCCCAGGATCACCTGGACGCCGAGCTTCGCGGTGGCGCGGGCGTATGTGGATCAGCTCGCGCGCTCGAAGGGGCTGAGCGCGGATCGGATCACCGCGGTGCGGCAGGCGCTCGATCGCGCCGAGCGCGCGCAGGGCCAGGCACGGCGCGATGCGCTGACGCCGCTCACAACCTCGTTGCAGCAGGATGTCGCGACGTCGAGCGACAAGGCCAAGGTGCAGAAGCTGGCCAGCGTGGTCACTGAGCTCGCGACTGGGGCGGCTACCGGAGCGGGAGGACAGTAGGAAGCGATTAGCTTCAAACAGTTGCGAAGTTGCTCAGACGGCGAAGTGGCTTCAAGCTCGGAGATTCCAGCTTGAAGCCACTTTGCCTTATGAGGTCAGAGCCGCTTCCTCTACGGCAGTGGAATTCGATACATCCGATGGATCAGCCACGTCCCATCGTCCTGGCGCACCCACTGCGCGACGAATTTGCCGCGCTGCTCGCTCGTGGGCTGGCCCGGGAAATCGAGCCGCTCGTGATACGCGCCCCAGTAGTAGGCGGTGCGATCGTAGACCTCGATGCTATCGGGCGTCGCGGTCGCGATGTGGACCTTCGCGCCCGGGAACGAGGCGAGGAACGCGCGGATTGAATCGCGCGTGCGGATCGGTGGAATGCCGGGCTCGAACAGGGTGCCGGCGGTGGTGAAGAACGCGGCCATCGAGTCGGGATTCACCGTTTTCGCCACAGCCTGATAGCGCTGCATGGCCTGTGAGACAGCATCGGCCGTCCCGGTGTGTCGACCGGTACAGCCGGCGAGGGCGATGAGCGCGGCGACGACGGGTCGGGTCATCGCGAGGAGCCGGCCCGAATCACGTCTTCGCCCGATGTGTACCGGTACAGCATGTGCGGCACGCCGTGCTCGACGATGTCGCGCTCGTAGACCAGACCCGTTTTCTCCAGCACACGCCGCGAGCCGATATTGGCGTGGCGCGTGATGCCGACCATCGTCCGCAGGCGCAGCGCGGTCAGACCCAGGTCGAGGAACTGCTTCGCGATCTCAGTGGCGAGTCCCTTGCCCCAGTGGGTGGGATAGAATCCGTAGCCCAGCTCGACCTCGTCGGTGCCCTCGACGTCGAGGTGGCGGATCGCACCGCGGCCGATGATCTGACCCGCGGTATCGTGCAGGATCCACAGACCAAAGCCGTACTGGTCCCAATGCTTCAGATTGCGGTCCATATAGGCCCTGGATTCATCCACGGTCCGGATGCCGCCGAGCAGCGACATGAACGCAGTATCGGAGTCCATTTGGCGGATGGCATCCCAATGGCCGGGGGTGAGACGCTCCACGCGGAGCCGGGCGGTCGTGAAGGAGTTGGGAAAGGCCACGGTAGGGGGACTCTGCACTATGGGACCGTCTGGACTGTGCCCGTGATCTCGGCACGACGAATTCTGAAGTCGACCGGGAGGCGCACGAGCGCGGGAACCGCGCAGCTGCCGATTCGCGCCGGCCGAAACCGCGCGACGGTGAGACCCCGGAGCGCGCGCGTTGCGAACTCGCTGTGGGGCGACTCGAGGACCTGCAGTGAGCTCTGGTCCATGGTGCTGTCGGTGCGGATGATGAATTCGAGTCCCACACGGCCGCTCATGCCATGCTGGAGCATGTTGGGCGGATAGTCCATCCGCGGATAGTCGAGCACGAGCGGGTCACGGTCCGCGCGAACCGTCGGGACGATGAGGCGCATCAGCGCGACGCTCGGATCCTTGATCGCCAGGGTATCGACGAACCGCAGCACGATTTCGCCGTCAGCCTGACGGAGCTGGTTGGAGGGTGGTGGGAACGCGTAGTTCGAGTCCGCGCGCTGAATCGCCGTAACGACGCCGTCGGCGATTTCGGGTGACGAGCTGCTCACCATGATCGGCGCGTTGGTGAGCTTCCCGGTGGCATCGAGCTGGAAGCGGACGAAGCCGTGCAGTCCGTACGGCGCGTACGACGTCTGAGGAGGCGGGTTGAGCTTCTTCCCTGTGACGACGCGGACCGCGAACGGCAGACTGAGCGACGCGGGGCGAGTGAACTGTTCGCGGATCGCTTCGGCGGCGCTGAGATAGTCCGCGAGCAGCTCGCGCGGGACGTCGCGCTTGCCGGGGGCGAGGCCGAGGATCAGCGTGTCGGGGCGGACACGAGCGGCGGTGTCGAAGGAACACTGTACCGCGTCCTGCGGCAGCGCCGTTCCGGGGACGGTGAGTGAGAAGAGCGCGCCGACGGCCAGCGAGCGCATGGTTAAAGGGTACATCGGTTAGGCGGGCACTTCAAACCGGCTTCCGCGAGCCGGCCCTTTAGGGCACGGAGATCGTTCAGCAGGATGTCGCGCAATACAAGCGGATCATGCTGTCGAGCGGCGGCACCAAGCCGGTCTGTCGCAGTGCCAGGGCATTCCGGCCCGCGACGTAGAGCGTCTCGGCGGGTTGCGACGGACCGATCGAATACGGTGTGAAGGTGATGTACGTGAGCACGATCTTGCCGGGCAGTCGCTCGTAGTCCGCGGTGTAGCTCCAGTCGCCGCCGATCCAGCTCGAATCCCCGGACGGCAGGATCACCCAGCGGCCATAGGTCTCGTGGCGGGACGCGCGGGATTCGTCCAGGAATGTGACCGATCCTTGGGTCACGGTCATCGGGATGTAGGCACTATCGGTCGGCGGCGTGCTCCAGGGGATGGCCTGGCCGTTGATGCGCCGCAGCTGGTAGTCCGTGCCGATGGTGACCGGCGCGAGGGAGTCGCCGCAAGCGATGAGCGCGAGGCTGGCGAGGACAACGGCAGCGCGCATGGTTTCATTCTACACGCGGCGATATGGGAACGTCAGGGAGGGCGCACCAGGAGTCATACGGGTCTACGGTGCGTAGTAGCGGACGAGTGAGTCGAGCGGCGCGATGAATCCTGTTTCGCGCAGCAGCAATCCCTTGCCGGAGACGACGAACGTGCTCGGCGGCTACGCGAGCCCTGAAGGGCTCGTCGATCCGGATGGTTTTGGTGGACCGTGCTTGAGCTCCTGATCGCGCACATAAGCCGTAACGCCTGCGAGCTGGCGAACGCCTACGGAGCGAAAGTCGTAGCCCTTGTCCCAGCGGAGCGTTCCCCGCCCCGTATGTCCGTCGCGGTTTGCGAGCCGCGCGCTGGCTCCTTTGAGACCCTGGACTAGTTTCGGCGCATCGTAGACGGGCGGGAGCTCGAGCAGGAGATGGACATGATCGCGCACGATCCCCAGCTCAATGACGCGCGCCCCATGCCGCGTCGCCTCCGCCAGGAGAAACGGACCAAGGAAGGCCGCGACGGTATCGGTGATGAGT
>DASTDR010000290.1:0-2611 GCA_035710265.1 Gemmatimonadales bacterium
GAGCGGCTGACGCGGCCCGCTCGCCGACGGCGGCCGGTCGCGGTAGGCGTCGGCCCGCGCCTCCTCGTACACCTCGCTGACAGCCCGCTTCACCGCCGGATCGCGAATCACGATGAAGTGCCAGGGCTGGGTATTGGAGCCGGAGGGCCCGTGGATCGCGGCGGTCAGGACCTGATCGACGAGTGCGTCCGGAACGTCCTCATCGGTGAAGCTTCGGATCGCGCGCTGGCGGCGAAACAGCTCGTGCACGTCGCTGACAGGCTTCATCCTGCGCCTCCCGGCGTCGGCACACCGATCGATTTCAGCCGCGCGTGAGCACGCTCGGCGCGGGCCTTGAGGCCGTCGAGGTAGGTGCTGGTGTCGGTGCCGGGCAAATTCAATACCTTGCAGCCGAGCTTCCAGTATTCCTCGATCTGCGCTTCCGTCTCCGCGGAGCCCCTGGCGAGCTTGCCGTGTTTCCCGCAGGTCTCCGCGATGGTGCGCACGACTTCCTTGAAGCGCGGATGATCGAGCTGCAGATGGATCCCCAGGGCCCCGCTCAAGTCGGAGTGGCCATACGCGATCATGTCGATGCCCTCGACGGCAGCGATCGCGTCGACGTTCTTCAATCCCTCGAGCGACTCGATCGACGGGCAGACGATGACGTTGTCGTTCGCCCACGGGGCGTATTCGGTCTGGTAGCGGTTTCCGTAGCTCTTGTACCCCGTGTGGGGCCCCATCCCGGACATCCCGCGGCTCCCGATTGGCGGGTACTTGGCCTCGCGCACGATCGCGCGTGCTTCGTCCGCGTTGTCCACACCCGAGATCTGGATGCCCATGATGCCTTGATCCAGCAGGAGCGGGATGTGATGAAGGAACCCCTTGTGAATGCGCACGATCGGCGACACGTTCGTCGCCGCGAACCAGCCCGCGAGATCGGCGATGGTTTCCAGATCGAACGCGCCGTGCTCCATGTCGATCATGCAGTAGTCGAACCCGGAGGACTCGATGATCCACGGCACGCCGCGCGACGCGAACTCCTTGAGCCCGGTGCCCAGTGCGGCGCGGCCCTCACGCACGGCTCTGCGAATGCTGTTCTCTTTCACGTGTCCCCTCCCGCTGGGATGCTCAGGCCACCGGCAGCTCTCGTCCCGCCTCCGATGATCGCTTGATCGTATCGAGGAAGCGATGCAGATCTACCGCGGTGTCGAAGGTCGGCAACCGGCTCGGTGTCTGTCCGGTCCGGATCGCCTCGGCGAACAGGCGATACATTTGCCCCACGTTGAAGGGATCGCCGCGGGGAAACTCCGGCGGCAGCCAGACGAAGCGATCGGGGATCGGCATGTCGCTCAGCTCGTGGCTACGCTTCGCCCCCTGCACCCGCAGCATCTCGCCGCGCTGTGACGAGACGGTGCCGGTCGCCATCAGTGTCCCTTCGCGCCCGTAGATCACCATCCGCAAGCCCCCGCCGGCCCACGGAACCGCCGCGACGTGCACCGAAGCCACGGCGCCGCTGGCGAGCTTGCCGCTGACCAGGATGTTGTCCGGTGCCGTCACGTCCACCATCTTCTTGGTGTCGGTCTCGTACCACTGTCTGGCCTGGGTGGTGAGCATGGCGGAGACGCGGGTGAAGTTGCCCACGACGAAGCGCAAGGCGTCGATGACGTGCCCGTTGGCGATGGTCAGAGGGTTCGCACCGAGGCTCGCGTCGCGCTGCCAGGTGCGGCTGGAGGGGCGCTCCAGCGCGCCGTCACGCATGCAGTCGGCATGGCAAGACAGCACCTCGCCCACGAAACCCGCTTCGATCTGCTCCTTCATGTAGAGCAAGGCGGGGCTCACCCTCGATTGCAGGCCGCACGCCGTCTGCACGTCTCTGGCGCGGGCCAGCGCGGCCAGCTCTTCCGCTTCGGCGGTAGTGCGGCCGAGCGGCCATTCGGTGTAGACGTGCTTGCCGGCTTCGATCGCCGCCCTGGTCGGCTCGTAGTGCGCCGGCACGCGCACTACCACGGCCACCGCGTCGATCTCCTTCGATACCACCATCTCTCGGAAATCGGTGAACGCGAGCTTCGCGCCGAACGCCTCGCGCGCCGCTTCCGCGGTCTCGCGTCGGGTGGTGCAGACCGCAGTCAGCTCGACATCGGGGCTCGCCAGCAGCGCCGGAAAGTGCGACTGCGCGGCCCAGGTCGCACGGACGTTGGCTCCGATGAATCCCAGGCGAATCCTGTCTGCCATGAAACGCCCTCCTCGTCACGTCCACGAGCACTCTGCCCCCAGGGGGCTGTGTGAACCTCGGCGTGAGTCCGACTATGGACAGGGAACGACCGCGGCGGTGCTGGACGTGTGATCGATGGCCAGCTCACCGGCCGCCGGAGGTGACGATCTGCACGGTCTTGAACGTGCCGGTCCGAGTACCCGGATCGAGCAGGATGTGCGTGCCGCCGCTGATCAACACTGGCGCCGGCGCATGCCGCTCGGTGGTCAGGATGGTGGACTCGGAGCTCTCAGCCGGCGGCCGCTGTGAGCTCGGTCTCGACCGCCAGGATAGGCTCCCCCTTGATCGCAACCGAGGGGCGACCGTCCACCCCCACGGGCACGTCGCCCACGAGCGTTATCCGGTAGAGCTGGCGATCGA
>DASTDR010000291.1:0-25088 GCA_035710265.1 Gemmatimonadales bacterium
CAGGCCAGCGCGAGCCGCTGTTTCCAGCCTCCCGAAAGCGTGCCCGCGAGCTGCATGAGCCGGCGATCGAGGCCGAGGAACTGCACGACCTCCGCGATCCGCCCGCGCCGGCCCGCGCCCTCCAGCCCGTAGATGCCGCCGTAGAAGTCCATGTTCTCGGCAACGGTGAGATCTTCGTAGAGACCGAACCGCTGTGACATGTAGCCGATGCGTTCCTTGATGAGGTCCGGCGACTCACGTACATCCACACCGGCGACGACGGCGGTTCCCTCCGAAGGCGCGAGCAGGCCGCACAGCATTCGAATCGTGGTGGTTTTTCCGGAGCCGTTGGGGCCCAGCAGTCCGAACACTTCGCCCCGGGCGATGCTGAGATTGAGGTCGCGGACGGCGACCGTCTCGCCGAACCGCCGGGTGAGATGACGCGTCTCGACGGTGACCGCGGAGTCGTTCACGGTCGCAGCGGAATTTCCACCTGGACCGGGAGTCCGGCTTTGAGGCGCCCGCCCGCGCCGTCGGTCGTGATCTTGATTCCGAACACGAGGTCCGCGCGTTCGCGCTCGGTGAGGGCCGCGCGGGGGGTGAACTCGGCGCGTGGTGCGATCTCGCTGATCTGGCCGGCGAATGACGTATCCGGATATCCGTCGACGTGGATCCGCACGGCCTGCCCGGTTTGCAGCCGCGCCACGAATCGCTCGCCGACGAACGCCCGGACCCAGGGCTCGCGCACGACCCCTACGGAAACAACGGGCACCCCGGCAGCGATCACCTCACCACGCTCGGCGAACCGGGTCAACACGATCCCGTCGGAGGGCGAGATCACGACGAGCTGGTCGCGGATGGATTGCGTCACCTGAGCCCCGGCACGCGCGGCTTGCGATTCGCGCACGCTGGCTCGTACGGCCTGCACGCGCGCGGTCGCGGCGGCGGCGGCGGATTGCAGGCGGTCGACTTCCTGCGGCGATGCGATGCCTTGCTCGCGCAGGACACGGGCCCGCGCGAGATCGTTGGCGAGGCGCTGACTGTCGGCTTGCGCGGCGCGGATCTCGGCGGTCCGCGTGGCCGCGGCGTCCGCGAGCAGCCGGCGCTGCTCGATCATCGCATCGAGGCCGGGCTGGTCCAGCACGGCGACCGTGTCCCCCGCGCGGACCGAGTCGCCTTCATCCTTCAACAGACGCTGCAGGCGGCCCGATGCCAGCGGGCCCAGGCGGACCTCCCGGATTTCGACGGTGCCGGCGACGGTGAGATTGCTACTCGACTCGCCGCACCCCGCGAGCAGAAGCAGCAGCGCGGCGCCTAGCGCGGCTGACGCGTGCGTTGCGATGGGCGGGTCGAGGACGGAGCGCGCAGCCAGTTGGCGGGATCGAGTGGGATACCGCCTTGCCCGCGGATCTCGAAGTGCAGGTGCGCACCCTCATCCGTGGTCTCGCCTCCCACATGACCGATCACCTGGCCGCGTACGACCCGATCGCCTTTTTTGACCAGCGCATCGCTCATCGACGCGTAGATCGTGTAGTAGCCGCCGCCGTGATCCAGAATGACCGTCGCGAGATACGTGGACCGTTCAGGCCGCTCGGACACGGCCACGAGGCCCGCCGCCACGGCGCGCACCTCGGCGCCGGCCGGCGCCTTGATGCCGATGCCGTGCCTGGGGATGCGCGTGTTGTTCGGGCCGACGGTCGTGCCGAATGGATAGATGATCTGGCCGATCACCGGCCAATCGAGGCTCGCGAGATCCGCGGTCGAAATCGCGCCGGGCGCGGTGGCGGTGCCGCGCGATTCTGCCTCGCGCCGAGCCCGTTCCAGGGCCTCGATCCGGTCGTTCAGGGCCCGCTCGTCCCGCTCGAGCCGGGAGAGTCGCTGCTCCGCTTCGCGCGTGCTGCGCCGCGTCTCACGCAGGTTGGTTTCGCGCGTGCGCTCGAGCCGCAGATAGCGGTCCAGCTCGTCGGTGCGTTCGCGCCGGCGCCGGGCCAGGGCCTCGCGCGCGTCCACGAGCAGCTGCCGCTGGCGCGCCACACGGTCGCGCAACTTGTGCATGTCGTTTGTCAGCAGGCGATCCTGGCGGCTGACCAGATACAGGTACTTGTAGCGCGACAGCAGATCGCCGAAGCTCTCGGCGGCGAACAAGACCTGCCAGGAGTACAACGTGCCGCGCTTGTAGATGTCCACCAGGCGCCGCTCCAGCACGGCGCGCTTCTCGAGCAGCGCGTCCTGGGCGATCAGCAGGTCGACCGTGATCTGATCGATCTGGCCGCCGAGCCCCGTGATCTGGCGGTCCAGCTCGTTGACGATGCGGTTGGTGCTTTGCTTCTGGCGCTCGATGTTGGCGATTTCGTCGGTGAGCGAATGCGCCTGGGTGCGAAGCCGGGCGAGCTCCTGCTCGACCTCGGAGCGCTCGCGGCGAATGCCCTCGAGGCGGCGCTGATTGTCCTGCATCTGCTGCTGGTAGGTGGGGCGTTGAGCGGGAAGGGGGAAAGGGGAAGCGGGAAGCGTACTGCACACGATGGACGCGGCGCCGAGCAGTACCCTTCCCGCATCCCGCATCCCGCTTCCCGCTTTCATACGCGCTTCAAATGCCGGCCGACGCTCGAGGCGCTGCCGAGCAGCCCGATCAATGCCCCGAAGGCGACGATGCCCGCCGCCTGTTCCTTCGTGAAGAACGCGGACTGCAACAGATACCGGTTGATCAGCACGTACGCTCCAAACGACAATCCGATCGCAACGAGGCCTCCCAGCAGTCCTTTGATGGCCCCCTGCAACAGGAACGGGCGCCGGATGAATCCGTCGGTGGCGCCCACCAGCCGCATGATCGCGATCTCCCGGCTGCGCTGCAGCACGGCCATGCGGATCGTGGTCCCGATGATGATGATGGCGACGATCGCGAAGGCCGCGCCGACGACGATGCCCACGGCCGCCGCGAGGCCGCGCAGGCGGTCGAGCTTCTCGACCCAGTCCCGCCCGAACCGCACGTCGTCTACGAAGCCGAAGCCGCGCAGCCGCTCGGCGACGGCGCTCACGTGATCGGCGTCGCGATACCCCGGCTTGAGCTTCACCTCGATCGATGCGGGCAGGGGATTGCGCTCGAGCTCCTGCATCACGTCCCGCAGCTCGACCAGTTCGGCGCGAGCCCGCGCCAGCGCGTCGTCTTCCGAGACGTATGTGGCGGATTGGACTTCCGGGAATGCTTCGATGTCTTTGAGCGCCTGGGCAGAGGCTTCGATCGGCGCGCCGGGCAGCAGGTACGCCACCACTTCCACCCGCTCCTCGACTCCATGCAGCGCGTCCTGGAGATTCACGACCACGAGCCCAAACAGGCCGAGCACGAACAACGAGAACGCGATGGTCGTGACGGAGAGCGCCGACAGCAGCGGCGCGCGCTTGAACGTCAGCATCGCCTCGCGCAGCGTGAGATTCATGGAGTGCCCCTCCCGCCGGCGCTGGCCTGGTCGCGCGCTTCGTCGACGGCGGAGTCATAGACCAGCGCGCCTTCCTGGAGCTCGATCACGCGGTAGGGCGCCTGCCGCACCAGGTCGAGGTCGTGCGTCGCCATGACGACCGCCGTCCCGCTGGCGTTGATGTCACGCAGCAGCTGGAACACGCCGCGCGTCGCGCGCTCGTCGAGATTCCCCGTCGGCTCATCGGCCAGCAGGACCGTCGGCTCGTTCACCAGGGCCCGCGCGATCGCGACGCGCTGCTGTTCGCCGCCGGACAGCTCGCGCGGATAGGCCTGCGCCTTGGCCGCGAGGCCGACCTGCGTGAGCACGCGCATGACCCGCGCCGCAATCGTGGACGAGCGCGCGCCCGTGACTTCGAGCGCGAACGCGACATTCTCCTCGGCGGTGCGGTCTTCGAGCAGGCGGAAATCCTGGAACACGATGCCGAGCTTGCGCCGCAACAGGGGGACTTCACGCGGGCGCATCTCGTTCACGTTGTAGCCGGACACGCGGACCTCGCCCGACGTCGGCCGCTCCTCGGCGTAGATCAGCTTCATGACGGTCGACTTGCCCGCGCCCGAGTGGCCGGTGAGAAAGGCGAACTCGCCTTTCCCCACGTGGAAGGAAACGTCCTTGAGGGCAAGGCCTCCCTTGGGGAAGGCCTTGAACACATTCGAGAACTTGATCACTTAGTGCCGCGCCAGGGCCTGGGCGAAGTCCGCGATGAGATCATCGGGATCCTCCAGTCCCAGGGAAAATCTCAGGAATCCGTCGGGAATGCCAGCCTGCGCGCGTTGTTCCGCCGTCAGGCTGGCATGCGAGGTGAGACGCGGTTCGGACACCAGGGTTTCCACTCCGCCCAGGCTCGGCGCGTGCGCGGCGATGGTCAGGGCCTTGAGGAACCGCTCCGCGGCGCGGACACCGCCCTTCAGCTCGAGGCCGAGCATCCCCCCGAAGCCTCCGAGCACTCGCTTGGCGAGCTCGTGGTCGGCATGCGACGGCAGGCCGGGGTAGTGGACCTTCGAAATCGAGTCCTGCTTGGCGCACCATTCTGCGACCGCGAGTCCCGTCTGGTTGTGCCGCTGCACGCGGACCGTGAGGGTGCGCATGCCGCGATCGATCAGCCACGCGGCGAACGGGTCGAGCGCCTGTCCCCAGACCTGCATCAGGCGGCGCACCTCGTCGACGACCTGGTCTGTGCCCGCCACCGCGCCGGCGATCACATCGGTGTGGCCGTTGAGGTATTTCGTGGCCGAGTGGATGACAAGATCCGCGCCGTGCTCGAGCGGCCGGAAATTCACCGGCGAGGCGAATGTCGAATCGACGATCAGCGCCAGCCCTTCCGCTTTGCACAACGTCGCGACCGGCTCGAGATCGATTACCCGCATGAGCGGATTGGTCGGTGTTTCGAGAAAGACGGCGCGCGTCGTCTTGCGCATGGCGCGCTTCCACGCGCGCGCCTGCGTCGGATTCACGAACGAGACGTCGATCCCCAGCTTCCCGAACTCTTCACGGAAGAGGCGATGGACACCGCCATAGATCCATTCGCTCGCCAGCAGGTGATCGCCGGGTCGCAGCACCGCGAGATGCGCGAGGGCGACCGCGCCCATCCCGCTTGCGGTGAACAGGGCCGCGTCCGCGCCTTCGAGCAGCGCCAGCCGCTTGCCGATGTCGACTTGATTGGGGTTGTTGCCGTACCGGCTGTACAGGACCTCGGCGGTCGAGCCGACCGGGTTGGTGAACGTGCTGCTTTGGAACAGCGGGGGAGCGACGGCCGTCCAGTCGGCGCGGGGCTTGGGGTCGCCGTGAATGGCGCGAGTGGACAGGCCCAGCCGGCGGCGTTTCACGCCGCCGTGAGGCGGATGGTGCCTCCGGGATTGCGCGCCGCGAGCCGCCGCTCGACCAGCTCGTCGAGCAACGCCGGCGCGGGCTCGCTGGCGCCAAGGCCTTCGAGCACACCGTCGGCGCGCTCGCACAGCACGGCCAGCCCCGCGCCCGCGAGCACCGGCTCGATCGCCTCGCGATGGGCCTCGGTCAGCCCGCGCAGCAGCAGCACCTTCACCTTGTCACGGACCAGCTTCGCCACGATCTCATCGGCGCAGGAATAGTCGAGGCAGCCGACGCCGGTGAAATCCATCACCGCGATGGTGCCCGCAGGAAGGTCGCGCTCGATGTTTTCGCGGACCGCGCGGCCCGTGGGCCGCGTGACGAGATCGGTATAGAACCCGGCGACCGATTGCTGCAGGATCGCGTGGACGTTGATGTGTGGAATCATCACTTCTTGGATGACCCTTTCTCTTCTTGCTCCGGAATGATGAGCAGAACCTGCGCTCCCGGAAATGCAGGCAGCCCGTCTTTCAGCGGTACGTCGTCGTCCCAACGCGGCACGATCGCGATGCGGGCGGTGCCGCTGCGGATGGCGACCTTGCCTTCCCAGCGGGCGAGATAGCGGCGGATTCCCGCCAGCCCTTGTCCTCGTCCCGGGTCCCGAAACCGGCTCACGCCTTGAATCAGCGCCGCCTCGAGCGCCGCGGCATCGCCCCAGCGCTCGCCGAACCGCTTCGCCTGCGTCGGCTCCAGCGAACGCCGGAAGCCGATGCCGGCATCCGCGACGGCGATCACCACGACGCGGCGCGCCAGCCTGCGCCGCCAGTTGTACGCCTGCACGGCAACCCAGCCGCCGGTGCCGGCGTGCTCCACAATATTCTGACAAGACTCCGAAAGCGCCATAGCGAATCCCATCGTCGCCTTCGGATCGAGCCCCAGCTCCGAGCTGAGTATCGCGGACGCCCGTTGCTGAATGGTGCTCACCACCGCATGCACGTCTTCGGCGGCGCGCACCGGCGTCACTGGAAGCAACACGTCGCTCTCGACCGCGGGCTTGAGCTTCGGCACCTTGCCGTGCACTTCGAACAACTCGCCCGCTTCGCGAAAGAATCCAGCGCGTGCCCAGTAGCTGACCACGTCCGGGTTCGCGGGCGCGGTGAGCAACGGTCGCTCGCCGCCCTTGCGCGCGGCCGCTTCGCCCGCCGCGAGCAGGCCGACGAGCCCGTACGGCGAGGCCCACTCCGCGGCGTGCGCGTCGAACAACAGCCGCTCACCGTCGGCCGCCTGCGCGTACGCGGCCGCGAACTGATCGAACGAGCGGTCGTCGAAGGACGTCGGGACTTCGACGAGCCGTGTCACGCGACGGACAGCTTCCCCATGAGGTGATCGCGCAGGCCGGACGCGCCGCGATGACTCAGGTTGCGCGTGCCGAGCTGCGTGCCGATCCGCAGCGCTTCCTCGATCGGCGCGCCGCCGAGCAGCGCAGCCACCGTGGCGCCGCCGAGCACGTCGCCGCATCCCGTGGGATCATTCACGCTGGATGTGATCGACTGATGAACCGGCGGCACGGGGATCCGGGCCGTGCGAATCGGATTGCCGGTGAAGTAGGCCGCGCCCCGCGGTCCGAGCGTGACGCACACGGCCGTGCAGCCCTGGCGTAACGCGTCCGCCGCAACGACGAGCGGATCGGGACCCAGCAGAGCCATTTCATCCTCGTTGAGCTGAACCACGCTGAAGCAGCTGAACCACGCGGGGGCCTGGGGCAGGGGCCTGGGGACTCGGGTGCCGTCCGGTTCTCGGCCCAGGAAGAGGCTGTGCAGATCGGCATAAATGAAATGCGGGAAGCCCCGGCGCAGCATCAGCGCTGTTTCCAGGTTGAGCTCGTAGCCCGAGATGAAGTTCACGTACAGCGCGTCGATGTCGTGCACGAGCGGGCCGAGCTCGGGCCAGGTCCAGCCGGGAACGCCGCCCGACATCTGCTCGCAGCGCCGATCGGCGGACTCGTAGCGCAGTGTGACGCGATTGTTGGGTTCCGGAACCTCCACAAAGCGCGCGGCGGGCGGCGTGTGGCGCAGCGTTCTCAAGAATCCATTTGCTTTCGCCGCCAAGTCGCGCCCGACTTTGATGAGCGGAACGATCTGCCAGTCCTCGGGCAGCGTCGCGTCGAGCGCGGACAGCGCGTACGAGATGCCGCCCCATTCCTCGACTGCGGGTTGCGCGGGATCGCGGCCATGGATCGTGTCCCAGACCATCGACCCGATCACTCCCAACCGCTTCAGCGCAGACCCCAGTTTTTTTGAATGAACACCGCCGCCGCGCCGTACACACCTGCTGTGCCGGGCAGGGTGCCGGGCACGATCTTGCAGGCTTCCCAAATCGGCTTGAACGCGCGCCGTTTGACCTCGCTGCGCAGTGGGCTGAACAGCTTTTCGCCGGCCTGGGTGACACCGCCGCAAATCACCACGACCTCGGGATTGAAAATGTTCATGAAGCTGGCGACCGCGGCGCCCAGCAGCGCGGCGGTTTCGCGGACCACCTCGAGCGCCCACTCGTCGCCATCGTTGGCCGCCTCGTAGATGATTTGGGCGGTCAGCTTCGTGAGATCGCCTTTCACGTACTGGGCCAAAGACGTCTCGACGCCTGACTGGATGCCTTCGACGGCGCGTTCGGCAATCGCCGGTCCCGAGGCGTACGCCTCTACACAGCCATAGTTGCCGCATTTGCACCGGCGTCCATTCGCGTCGATCGTGACATGGCCGAACTCCCCGGCGGCGTCCGACACCCCGCGATAGATGTCACCATCGATCACGATCCCGCCGCCGATGCCCGTCCCCAGCGTCAGGCCGATCACGTAATTCGCGCCGCGCGCGGCCCCCCGCCACCACTCGCCGTAGATCGCGCAATTCGCGTCGTTGTCGAGTGTCGCGGGCAGCCCCAGGCCTTCGCTGACGCGGTCGCGCAGGGGCATGTTGGTCCAGCCGAGATTGGGAGTGAGCAGCACGACTCCGGTCTTCGTGTTCAGCGGGCCAGGGGAGCCGATCCCCACGCCCTCGACCTTCTTGCCCGATTCCTTGATCGACGCCTTGGCCAGCTTGACGATACGCCCGATGACGGGATCAGCGCCTTGCGCCGCGAGCGTCGGTTCCGACACGACGCCAAGAATCTCCGAGCCGTCCTCGGCGAGGACACCCGCGACGAGATTCGTGCCGCCAACGTCAATTCCGAGGACGTAACGCACCAAGCTCCTCAATGGCCGCGAGCACGGCCGAAACGGTCAGGTCACGCATACAACGATGATGGCCCAGCGGACATGCCGGCGGGCCATGCGGGGAGCATGGCCGGCAGCGCAGTCCCTCGACTCCCAATGCGATATCGCCCGCGCGCAGCGGGCCGAACCCAAACGCCGTGACGGTCGGACCGAACAACGCCACGACCGGCGTTCCCATCGCTGTCGCCAGATGTAAAGGCGCGCTGTCGTTTGTGACCAGCAGCGCCGCCCTGCCGATCAGGGCAGCCGACTGTCGCAGCGTCAGTCTCCCGCATGCGTTAACCGCCCTCGACCGCCCCCGACCGCCCTCGACCGCCCTCACGATCTCATCGCCCAATGCCGCGTCGTCCTGACCGCCTACCACGACGACATCGCCCTCGAGCCTCGCGGCCAGCTCCGCGTAATAGGGCCAGCGCTTGCTGCCCCAAATGGACCCCGGCGCCAGTGCGACAAAGTCTCCATCAATCAGACCCGCTGCAACCTGCGCATCGTCCGGCGTAGGCCGCAGTTGGGGACGATAGACCCCCGGCGCCTCATCCGCGAGGGTCAGCAGGCGGTCGGATTCGTGCCCCATTCGGGGCTTGGTTCTAGCCTCTGTATAGAGGAAGGACCAACTCCCCGCATACCCGATCCGGGACGGAATGCGCGCGAATAGCGCGAGCGCGGCACTGCGCAACGAGCGGTGCGGCAGGTACGCTCGGCCGTACCGTTGCTGGTGCAAGCGCGTCGCGAGAGCGCGCAGTCCGCGCCAGCCCCGGTCCGCGCGGCGCTTGTCGTAGGGGAAAACCTGCCGGACCGCCGGGTGCGTCTCGACGAGCGGAGCGGCGATTGGCGTGGTCACGACGTCCACCGGGCCGTACCGCTCGGCGAGCGCCGACAAGAGCGGCGTCGACAGAACGACGTCGCCCAGAAATGCGGTTTGAATGACGAGGGTTGGGGAGTCTGGAGCTGCGCTCAAGGGAGCTGAGCCACGGCCCACACGGGGTCGTGGTCGCTCGTGTGAAGTGTGTCGCGAACAACCCCGGCGGCCTTTTGCGCGGCGAGTGGCGGAACGAATCCCTTGAGAAAGACGTGATCCCAGGTGAAGAACGTCGTCGTGAACCCGTTGTGCTGAGTGGGCCATGAGAAGCCCTGGGTGACGAACTCTTTGCCGATGCCGTGACTGTTCATGTCTCCGGCGACGATCACCAGGGGATAATGCGACGCGTCTTCCACGATGGTCCGCGCCTGGTCACGCCGCTTGGAAGGACGGATCTCGGTCGGAGTTCCCAGATGCGCGCTATAGACCTGCACCGGAACCGAGTCGATCAGGACCGTGACGGCGGTGGCGATGCGCTGTGAGTGCCGAATCCCTCCGATGTGCGGCAGAATCAGTTTGCGGTCCGCGACGATTGGCCAGCGGGACAACACGGCGTTGCCGAAGTCGAGGCCGCGCTTGGGGTGAATGACCGCCGGATAGTAGACCCACTGCATGCCGAGCGCGTCGGCGATGCGACGCGTGCCTTCGGGATCCATCTCCTGCAGCACCACGATGTCGGCATTCATCAGCGGCTCCCGATTCTGGAGCACGTTGATGGCGCGATCGATGTGTTTCGCCCATTGCACGTTGTATGTCACGACGCGCACGGTCCGGCTCGTGGCGTCCGCCGGCGGCGACGCAGCGCGGACGCCAGCAGGGCGAACCGGTGGCAGGCCGGCGTAGCGAGGCCACATCGGCTCCTGATAGTTCACCACGGACGCGCAGCCCGCAGCGACCGCGGCGAACGTGATCGAGAGGACCGCTCGTGTGCTATTCAACCTGCAGGACCGCCAAGAATGCCTCCTGAGGAATCTCTACTGTTCCCACCTGCTTCATGCGCTTTTTTCCCTCGCGCTGCTTCTCGAGGAGTTTGCGTTTGCGCGTGACGTCGCCACCGTAGCACTTCGCGGTGACGTTCTTGCGCAGCGGCCGGATCGTTTCCCGCGCGATGACCTTGGTCCCGATCGCGGCTTGAATGACCACCTCGAACAGCTGGCGCGGAATCAGATCCTTCAGTTTCTCCGCGAGCTTGCGGCCCCATTCGTACGCCTTATCGCGGTGAATGATAACGCTGAAGGCGTCGACCGCCTCGCCGTTGAGCAGCATGTCCAGCTTCACGAGGTCACCCGGCTGGTAGGCGAGGAACTCGTAGTCCAGCGAGGCATACCCGCGCGAGATCGTCTTCAGCTTGTCGTAGAAGTCGAGAATAATCTCGGCGAGCGGAAATTCCCAGTCGAATTCGACGCGCGTGGGGTCGAGATACTGCATCCCGCGGTACACGCCCCGGCGCTCCTGGCCGAGCTTCATGATCCCGCCGATATAGTCGGAGGGGGCGAAGATGCGCGCTTTCACGTACGGCTCTTCCACGCGGTCGACCTCGGAGCCGTGCGGCAGCAAGCTCGGATTCTCGACCAGCTCCATCTTGCCGCCGGTCTTGTAGACGTGGTACTCCACGTTCGGGACGGTACTGATGAGATCGAGGTCGAATTCGCGCTCGAGCCGTTCCCGCACGATCTCCATGTGCAGGAGGCCCAGGAATCCGCAGCGAAATCCGAATCCCAGCGCGACCGACGTTTCCGGTTCGTAGTGCAGGGAGGCGTCGTTGAGCTGCAGCTTGGCGAGGGCGTCGCGCAGCTCTTCGTATTGCTCCGCGTTCGTCGGATAAAGGCCGGCGAACACCATCGATTGGATATCGCGATAGCCGGGCAGCAGCTCGACGTCGCGGTGCTCGGCATCGAGCACGGTGTCGCCCGGACGGATCTCCCGCACCCCTCGCACATTCGCGACCACGTAGCCAACTTCCCCGGCTTCGAGCTGCTCCGCGGGTTTATGCCCAAGCTGGAGGTAGCCGACTTCGTCGACTTCGTACACGTCGTCCCGATGAGCGCCGAAGGCGACCTTCATGCCGGGCTTGACCATGCCGTCCACCACGCGAATCGACGGGATTGCGCCCCGGTAGCGATCGTAATAGGAATCAAAGATGAGGGCCCGGAGCGGCGCCCCCGGCTCGCCCTTGGGGGGCGGTACGCGCTGCACCACCGCCTCGAGCAGCTCGGGAACGCCGCGCCCCTCTTTGGCCGAGATCCGCAGGATCTCGCCGGGCTTGGTACCGATCAGATCGTGGATCTCCTGGGCGCGTTTGTCCGGCTCCGCGCCGGGGAGATCGATCTTGTTCAAGACGGGTATGATTTCGAGCCCGGCGTCCATGGCGAGCAGCAGGTTGGACAACGTCTGGGCCTGAATACCTTGCGAAGCGTCCACGACCAGGATCGCACCTTCGCAGGCAACCAGCGACCGCGACACCTCGTAGGTGAAGTCCACATGCCCGGGCGTGTCGATGAGGTTCAGCTCATACAACTGGCCGTTCTTGGCGTGGTAGCTCATCCGGACCGCGTTCAGCTTGATGGTGATGCCACGCTCGCGCTCCAGGTCCATCGTATCGAGGACCTGATCGCGCATCAGCCGCTTATCGAGCGTGCCCGTCAGCTCGATGAGCCGGTCGGCAAGAGTAGATTTGCCGTGGTCAATGTGCGCAACAATGCAGAAATTGCGGATATGGTCTTGACGCATCGTCGACAAATATAGAAGGACCGTGCCTCCAATCACCGGTTGGTTCGATCCCACTCCCAAAGGCGGCGCGCTGCGGCTCGCGGCCAACAGCTACCTGCCCGGCAAAGGCGACCCCTCAGTCCGCTTGCCGGGTTTGCGGCGCGGTGACGTCATTACGCTCGAAAACGGTCGGGTCACGACGGTCAATGGACTCCCGGCGGCCCAGCTCGATGGCCGGCCCGAGTTCACCTCCCTCGGCGCTGTCCATCCCAACCGTCCGCTGACCCTCGAAACGCCCCGCGCCTCGAGTCCGCGCACGGCCGAAACGCAACGCGTGGTGGACCTGGTCTGCCCGTTCGGATTCGGGCAGCGCGCGCTCATCGTGTCGCCGCCCAAAGCCGGGAAGACGATGATGCTCCAGGCGATCGCCGAAGGGATCGCGGAGAACCATCCTCAGGCGTTACTGCTGGTGCTGCTGGTCGACGAGCGTCCGGAAGAAGTGACCGAAATGATCGACTGGGGCCGCGGCGAAGTGATCGCCTCGAGCTTCGATTTGCCGCATGAGCGGCACGTCGCGGTCGCGGAAATGGTGTTCGATCATGCGCGCCGGCAGGTCGAGCTCGGGCGGGACGTCGTGATCGTCCTGGACTCCCTGACGCGCCTGGCGCGCTCACACAACACAGCGGGACGGGGCAGCGGCCGCACGATGTCGGGTGGGCTGGACGCCAACGCGCTCGCCAAGCCGAAATCGATGTTCGGCGCGGCCCGCGCCGTTCCGACCGGCGGTTCGCTCACGGTCATCGCCACGGCGCTGGTCGAGACGGAAAGCCGGATGGACGACGTGATCTTCGAAGAGTTCAAGGGCACGGGAAACGCGGAGCTGCGCCTCACGCGCGAGCTCGCGGACCGGCGCATCTATCCCGCTGTCGATATCGCGGCGAGCGGCACGCGCCGCGAGGAGCTGCTCGATGATCCGAAGACCCTCGAGGCAAAACAGAAACTCCGGCGGGCCCTAGTAGACCTCCCGCCGGAGCAAGCCATGCAGTCCTTACTGCAACAGATGAAGCGCGCGAAGACGAACGCCGATCTCCTCAGTTCGCGCTGACGATGCGTTTGTAGCTGTCCGGATTCCACTTGGGCCGCTGCGCGGCATTGGCGACCTCAAGCCCCAGATAGAAAATCAGCCGCGCCACGCGCGCTTCCTTCTCCGCGTCGATCTTTGCCGGCTCATCGCCGGGACGGTGGTAGTCCGCGTGCGTGCCGCTGAAGAAGAACAGAATCGGCACGCCCTTCTTGGCGAAGTTGTAGTGATCGGAGCGGAAATAGAAGTTTTCCTGCGGCCAGATATCATCGATCGGCCGCATGTTCAGCTCGGGATGGTCGGACGCGACCCGATTCAGCGTGGCGCCGAGATCGGAATGCTCCTTGCCGATTGCGACGATCGTGTCGCGCCAGTTGCGGCCGATCATGTCGATGTTGAGGTTGGCGACCACGTTGGCCATCGGCACGGTCGGATTGTCGGCGAAGTATTCGCTTCCCCACAGGCCCTTTTCCTCGCCACTGACGGTGAGGAACACGAGTGACCGCTTGGGTTTCGGGCTCAATTTCGCAAACGCCTCAGCGAGCTCGACCACAGCGACCGTTCCTGAGGCATCGTCGTCGGCGCCATTGCAGATCGAGTCCGCGCCCTGCGCGCGGCAGCTACCAGACCCGCGGGGCCCGGCAACGCCGACATGATCCATGTGCGCGCTGAACACGACGTATTCCTCTTTGAGCTTGGGATCACTGCCGGGGAGGATCGCTACCACGTTCGGTGCCGAGCGGCGCTCCAGCACCTTGACGCGCGCGTGGATGTGGAGCTGCGCCCCGCCGAGTGACGTCACCTGGAACGCGGACGCGTTCTGGCCCGCGGACAGATCAGCGCCACCGAGCCGCGTGACCAGCGACTGCAGAGTCGCAACGCGGATTGCGAGTACCAGCGGGCCGCCCGATTTGAAGCTCGGATCCCGCAGCTGCGGCCGGCTGGTGCGATTCACGAACTGGGCCCACGTCGAATCCGGTACGGCGGAGGGGACGACGATCCCGGCGGGCTTCCAGCCCGCCACACGCTCTCGCTCACCCCTGTTACGAGGGGGCGTTGCGAGAATCAGCATCTTCCCGGCGAGGACCGACGTATCCGCGCCCAGCGATCCGCTCAACGGTCCAGCCACGACCACCAATTCACCGGCATAGTCTCGGCTTTCGAACACGTTGCCGGAGAACAGCGCGTCCGCACCGTATTGGAGTGTGGTGTCCACCCGTCCGTGGATCATGATCGCGGAGCTCTCCGCGACGATCTGAATGCGATCGAGTGAGTAGCGTTGCAGGTAGCCGTTGGCATCCCCCGCGGGCCGCAATCCCAGGCGCCGGTACTCGCCGGCGATGTAGGCGGCCACCTCATCGAGCTCCGGACTGGGCGTGTCGCGGCCACGCATCGAATCGTCGGCGATGATGCCGACGCGGCGACGGATGTCATTTTGGGTAATTGATTGGGCCGCCTGTTGGACCGACCCAGGCGACTGGAGTGTCAGCAGGAGCAGCAGACCGACCACGTGCGACCTCGAGCGTGCAAAAGGGGAACGAAAACTAACGCGCCCAACCGCAGGCGACTACGATTGGGCGCGTCAGGTTTCAGTCTGAACGTCACGGCTTGCGGCGCCGTACCTCCGGTTCGTTGCGGGGCTTTTCCCGCGCGGGCTCGGCTCGCGGCTGGCTGCGCGGCTCGTTGCGCGGCGCGGCGCGCGGCTCGTTCCGCGGCTCGTTCCTCGGCTCGTTCCGCGGCGCCGCCCTGGGTTGAGCGCGAGGCTCGTTCCGGGGCTCGGCCCGCCGAGGTTCTTCCCGCCGAGGCTCTGCCCGCCGAGGCTCGGCGCGCGGCTCGACACGCCGTGGCTCGACTTCACGCTGGCGTGGCTGAACCTGGGGCTGCTGGGGCCGCTGCTCCTGGGGCCGCTGCACGCGCTCGGCTTCTGTTCTGCCGCGATCGCCGGTGCTGCCACCACTCTCGCTGCCACGACGGCCCCCACGGTCGTCGCTCCCGCCGACCTCGTTGCGGCCGCGCCCGCCGCCGTCGACCGTCCGGCGCCCCGTCGAGCTGCCATCGCCCTGGTCGCGGCCGACGACGCGACGGTCGTCAGTCCCCGGATTGCTTACCCCGGTTCCGATCCCGTCCCGGCGATCCCGCACATTGGGCGGCCGAACGATGCCGAGTCCGTCGAGATCTCGCCCGGTCACGCCACGCCGCGTGTTGTCATTGACCGGACGCTCCCGGTCCCGGACCTCGTCGCGATCGCGCGTAACGAATCGCTCGCGCGTCGGCCGGTCTGAGCCCCAATCCTTGAAGATGAAACGGGGTTGCGGACGATAGGGCCGCACGAACACGACGCGACCGCTGCCGTAGTAGCGATACGGGTAGTACCAGGGATCATCGTACACGTACATCCGGAAGCGGACGCAGGAGTCGTAGTACGGATCCCAATAGGAATAACTGACGTAGCTGTGGCAATCGTAGCACAGGAAGCGCGGATACTCGTAATGTTGTTCGACGTTGTAGGTGATGACGTCATAGTCCCAGTCGGCGTAGCCTTCCGGAACGATCCGTTGTGCGAGTTCAGTAAGAGCGACGTAAGGATCACCGCGCACCCGGCCGTCGGCGATGACGCGATAATCCCAGTGGTCGCCGCTCGCGATCTGTTCATAGATGAAAGGATCAGGCGCCGCGACCGCGAAGAGATAGCCAACGCCTGGATAGTCATCGATCGCGAACGCGTCGCGGCCGAGCTGGCGACCGTCCACCTCGAAATCGCGTCCGCCGCGCGCGAAGTTGTCTTCCCACGGTTCACGGGGAAACAGGACACGTACGCGCCCGTCGGTATCGACACGGAAGATTGTGACGTACGCATCCTGATCGAGACGGAAGTACAATTGGACGTTCTCGCCGCGGGTATAAACGGCGCCGTCGCCGCGGTTGGTCCACAACTCGATGCGGGGGCGGTAGAAATGCGGCGGCCGCACCACGGGAACGGGCGTGGAGCCTACGGTCAGACTGAGCAGGGCGATGGTTGTCAGCATACGAACCTCCTGCCTCGCGGATAGGCAGGGACTGTGCCAGCTTAAAAGCGCCGCTAAATTATATTCAGATAATGACTTGGCAACCCCGGCCGCAAAATGGACTGTCCACTCATAAGGACACTTGGTGCCTCCAGGACCGCAGCGCCTAGATCTCCTCGACCCCGCCGAAGTCGCCCGCCTGGGCGGTATCGAAATCGTTGCCGAGGGCGTGGTTGAAGGCTTCCTGGCCGGACTGCACCGGTCGCCGTTTCGGGGGTTCTCGGTCGAATTCACTGAGCATCGTGCCTACCAGCCCGGCGACGAGCTGAGATACCTCGACTGGCGGATTCTGGGGCGGTCCGATCGCCTGTTCGTCAAGCAGTTTGAAGAGGAAACCAATCTGCGCTCGATGATTCTGGTCGACGCAAGCCGATCGATGGCGTGGCGGGGTGCGCCGGAACGGCTGACAAAGCGTGCCTACGCGGATCGGCTCGCGGCGGCGCTCGCCCTGATCCTGCTGCGGCAGCGTGACGCGACCGGACTGGTCACGTTCGACGAGGAGGTGCGGCAAGTCGTTCCGGCGCGCGTCAAGACGGGTCAATGGACACGCATCGTGCGCGGATTGCTCGACACACCCGACGGCGCGGGCACGGCAGCGCATGCGGCACTGCAACGCTTGACCGCGCTGCTCGCGCGGCGCGGCATGGTCATTCTGGTGTCCGATCTCTTGTTCGATCGTGAGCTGGCGCTGGCGGCGCTACGCTACCTGCGTCACCGGGGGCATCAAGTCATCGTGTTCCACCTCATGGATCCGGCGGAGGTGGCGCTGAAGGGACCGCCCGAGGTTCGGTTCCGCGACCCCGAATCCTCGGTGAGTGTCGTGGTCCGTCCGCGCGAGCTGGCCCGTGCCTATGCCGAGACTGTACGTCGTGAAATTGTCGCCTGGCGTGCGGCATGCCGCCGGCACGGTATTGCGTACCACCACGTGCAGACGGACCTGCCGTTCGGCATGGCGTTGCGGTTGTTGACGTGAGTTTCCTCCATCCGCTCGCCTTGCTGGGGCTCGTCGCCGCGACGATCCCGGCGTTGCTGCACTTGCTCCAGAGACGCATCCCGCCTGAGCTCGACTTTCCAGCCGTCCGTTACCTCAGCGCGGCCGAGCGGGAAAGCGCCCGCCGGCTGCGGCTGCGTCATCTTCTGCTGCTGATTCTGCGCACGGCACTGATCGTCGTGATTGTGCTCGCCGCCGCGCGTCCGCTCGTGCGCATGCGAGGCGTCGGCGGCGGCGGGGCGCACGAGCCGACTGCGCTCGTCGTCATTCTCGACAACTCCCCGTCGTCGGGCGCGGTCGTCGACGGAGGATTAGTGCTCGACCGATTGCGGGTCGCGGCGCACTCCTCGATCTCCCGGACCACGTCCGCGGACCGCGTCTGGTTGATGCTTTCGGACGGAGTGCTGCGCGGAGGGACGCGCGAGGCCTTGATCGAGACCATCGACAGCACGCGCAGCGCGTGGCAGCGCCTCGATCTTGTCCAGGCGGTCGAGCGCGCGGCGCGGCTGGTCGACGCGCAGCCGTTGCCCGGACGTGAGGTCCATGTCTTGAGCGATCTCCAGCGGACTGCGCTCGCCACAGGACGGGCGTCCGTGCCGCGGGGTGTGCGCGTGCTCGCGCTGGCGCCCGGCCGAGCCACGGCCAATCGCGGAATTGCCGCGGTGACGGTGAGCGAAGGCGCGGCGGTGATCGCGCTGAGCGGATCCAGCGGAGCAGACTCCGAGGAGCCCGCGCCCGTACCGGTCACGATTCGAATTGGTGGTGGCCGGCGCGGCGAGGTCTCGGCACGAGGCCTCGGCACCGGCGCGGTGTCCGGCGCAGCCGTCACCGTGTCGCTGCCGGCGCAATCGCTGCAGCCGGGGTGGTGGGTAGGAGAAGCGCAGCTCGAGCCGGACGAATTGCGGGCGGATGATCGGCGGCCGTTCGCCTGGCGCGTCGCGTCTCCCGCGAGGGTCATGGCGACCCCGGGAGCGGGATCGTTCACCGCCGCGGCGTTGGCCGTGCTCCAGGAGGGCCGGCGTGTAACGCCGGGGGGCGGCCGCGACGTCGTCATCAGCGGCGGTGAGGCGCTGACCGGTGCGCGTGCCATCGTGCAGCCGCCGGCGGACCCGGCACTCGTCGGACAGGCTAACCGCGCGCTCGCGGCGCGCGGAGTGCCATGGAGCTGGGGCGGGCCGGGCACACCGGGACCGATCGGCGCACCGGCGCTGGCGTCGATCAATGGCGTGCCGGTTGTGAGGCGCTATCGGCTCGAGGGAGCAGCGAGCGGGGAGCAGGGAGCAGGTGATGTGCTCGCGACGGTGCACGGGGAGCCCTGGCTGGTTCGCGCCGGCAATGTCGTGCTCCTTGGCAGCCGGTTCGACACAGCGTGGACCGCGCTGCCTGCCTCGCCCGGGTTCGTGCCTTTCGTGGATGCCCTGGTTAACCGCATCGTGGCCGGAGAAGCCGAGGTCGATCAATCCGAAGGCGAGCCGCGCGTCGAGTTTCACACTCGCGGATCCGATACCATCGGCGCCACGGTCTATGGTCCGGATGCGCGCGAATCCGATCTGACATCCGTCACGTCCGCCGGCGCGACCGCCGCCTTGGGTGGTGCCGCACGCGTGGCGGTCCTGAATGCAGAACGATTCGCCGATGAGCGGTTTTCGGGAACCCGACGCGCCGACATCAGTGGACTGCTCCTCGTCCTGGCACTGGTGCTGGCGGCCGTCGAGCTGGGAGTAGCAACCCGCACTCGCTAATGCCGCTCGACTTTCTTCTCGAACGCTTTCACGAACTTCCTGCAACACGGTCGCTGATCGAGCGCCTGCCGGCAGCGGGCCGGCGCGCGGGTGCCGGTGGCTTGCCGGGCTCCAGTCCCGCCGTATTGGTGGCCACCCTCGCGAGCCGGCTTGCACAGCGTCTGTTCACGGTCGTCGCGCCAACGCCGGCCGACGCGGAACGCTGGTTGGCCGATCTCCAGACCTTACTCGGCCCCGACCTCCCGGCGCTGTACCCGCAGCGGGAGGCGCTGGGCGCCGAAGAACCTCACTACGAGCTGGCCGGCGAGCGGATCGAGACGCTCGCAGCGCTGCTGCGCGGCGCGGTGCGAGTCCTGATCACGACCGCGCGGGCAAGCGCGGAGCGCACCGCCGTTCCCTCGGCGCTCGAGCAGGCGCGGCTCGTGCTCGAGACGAGCAAAGACGAACGCAGTCTCACCGAGACCGCGCAGCGACTCGACGCCATGGGCTACGAGCGCGTGCCCAGTGTGATCGAAGTCGCGCAGTACAGTGTCCGGGGCGGGATTCTCGACGTGTACGGATTCGGAATGGCCGCGCCCGCGCGCGTCGAGTGGTGGGGCGATGAAATCGCCTCGGTGCGCAGCTTCGATCTCGATACGCAGCGGTCCGGTGACGCGCTCGAGCAGATCACGATTCTTCCCGTCAAAACCGAACGGCTGACTCAGGCTGCCACCGGCGCCGCGCGACGCAGCAACCTGCTCGACCTGCTGCCGACGGATACGGTCGTCGTCATCGATCAGGAGTCGGCGGTGCAGCGCGAAGTGGAGCGCGCGTGGGCCGACGCGGCGCATCACCTCGAAGTCGCGCGGCGCATGGGAGAGGAGCCGCCGACCCGCGAAGAGCTGCTGATCGATCCGGCCGCCTGGCGAACACGACTCGCCGTCTACGGCCGGCTCGCCGTCGCCGATGCGGAAACGGAGCAACGATTCCCGCTCGCGCCACCCGAGCACATCGATCGGGATCTCAAGCGGCTCCGGCAGATCGTGGCGCAGCCGCCGGCCACGGTCATCCTCTGCGACAATGAAGGCCAGCTCGAGCGCCTCGAGGAGTTACTCGGAGCGGAAGGAGCGACGCTGGCGGTCGGCGCACTGGACGGTGGTTTCATCATGCCGTCGCTGCGGGTGCTCACCGATCACGAGATCTTCCGGCGCGCGCGCCGGCTGCGGCGCCCGCGGCGGTACCGGAGCGCCGTCAGCACCGCGGCCTCGAGACCGCTCACGCCCGGTGGATACGTCGTGCATCTCGAGCACGGCATCGGGATCTATCGGGGCCTGCAGACCATCGCCGTCGGCTCCGACGGGATGACGCTCGAAGTCGCGGTGGTGGAGTACGAAGGCGGCGACCGGTTGAACGTGCCGCTGTACCGGATCGATCAGCTCGAGCCGTACCGCACGGTCGGTGACGGAGACGCGCCGCCGCCGCGGCTGCACCGGCTCGGGGCCACCACGTGGCAGCGGCAACGGGACAAGACGCGCGCCGCGATTCGGGCGATGGCGGCCGAGCTGCTCGATCTCTACGCGCGGCGACAGGTCGCGACCGGCTACGCCTTTCCGACCGACACGCCGTGGCAACGGGAGCTCGAGTCCGCTTTCCTTTATGAAGACACGCCCGACCAGCGCCGCGCCTCGGAGGAAGTCAAACGGGACATGGAGCGGGCGCGCCCCATGGACCGGCTCCTCGTGGGAGACGTCGGCTACGGCAAGACCGAAGTCGCCGTGCGGGCCGCCTTCAAGGCCGTGCAGGCCGGCAAGCAGGTCGCCGTTCTCGTGCCGACCACCATTTTGGCCGAGCAGCACGGCCGGACGTTCCGCGAGCGGCTGGCCGACTACCCGGTACGCATCGACGTGTTGTCGCGGTTTCGAGCTCCGAAAGAAACGGCGGCACTGGTCAAGCGCATCGGCGACGGCGAGATCGACATCGTTATCGGGACGCACCGACTGCTCTCGGCGGACGTCACGTTCAAGGATCTCGGACTCCTCATCGTCGATGAGGAGCACCGCTTCGGGGTCCGGCACAAGGAGCGTCTGAAAACGCTCAAGCTCAGTGTCGATGTGCTGACGCTGACGGCGACGCCGATTCCACGCACGCTGCACCTGTCGCTGGCGGGCCTGCGTGATTTGGCGCTGCTCGAGACGGCGCCGAAAGACCGATCGCCGGTGCTCACATTCGTCGAGCCGTGGGACGAGGGGTTGCTCGAAGAAGCAATGGCGCGCGAGCTCGACCGCGGCGGGCAGGTGTACTTCGTGCACAACCGGATTGAAACGATCGACACGATCGCCGCGCGCGTGCAGGCGCTCGCGCCGCGCGCGCGTCTGGCGGTCGCCCACGGACAGATGCGAGAGCAGGACCTCGAGGAGGTCATGGGTCGCTTCGTGCGTGGCGAGGTTGACGTGCTGGTCTCTACGATGATCGTTGAATCGGGACTCGACGTCCCGAACGCGAACACCATGATCGTGGACCGCTCCGACCGGTTTGGTCTCGCGCAGCTCTACCAGTTGCGTGGCCGCGTGGGTCGCAGCCACCGCCGTGCGTATTGCTACCTGCTGGTGCCGGATCAGGTGGACGCCCAGGCCGAGGAACGGTTGCAGGTGCTCGAGCATCATACAGACCTGGGATCGGGTTACCGGATCGCGCTCCGCGACCTCGAGTTGCGGGGAGCCGGCAATCTGCTGGGAGGCGAGCAGTCGGGTCACGTCCAGGCGGTCGGGTTCGACATGTATCTCCGGTGGCTGGAAGAGACGGTGCGGGGGTTGAAGACGGGGGAAGCGGGAAGCGGGAAGCGGGAGGACTTTGCGCCCCCTGATGTCACGCTGGATGTGCCGGCGCACCTCCCGGACGAGTACGTGTTGGAAGACGACACCAAGCTCGATTTGTACCGGCGGCTGGCGCGGGCGGAGCAACCAGGTGAGATTCAAGCCGTTCGTGACGAGCTGCGTGACCGGTTCGGGCCATTGCCGCCGGAAGCCGAGCGCCTGCTGCTCGTTGCCGAGTTGCGCGCCACGGGCGCGCGCGTGGGGTTGGAGACGATTCTCATCAAAGGTGATGAAGCGCGCCTGACGTTCCGGCGTGACGCGGCGCCGCGACTCGCAGGGTTGCAGGTGGCGCTGGAAGCGGTGCAGTTCGAGGCGGATGTGCGGCGCGCAGTGCCACTCTCCCTCAGGCTCCGCCGGCTCGGCGGAGAGTCGATCGGTCCCGGTCTGGTCCGGGCGCTCACGGCGGTTCTGCGCGATCATCACCGGTAAACGGAGAAAGAGGAGACGGATGCGACGTTCAAGTCTGCTGTTGGTGTTGGGGGTGATGGGGTGCGGCGCCTTGAAGGATGCGTTTTCGCCTCGGGCCGAAGTCATCGCCCGTGCCAACGATCAGACGTTGAGCGTCGAGCGAGTCGCCGACTGGGCGGGCAGCAGCAAGCAGGTCCCGCTCGAAGCGCTCGCCCTGAGCCGGCTGTCGCACGTGTGGGTGGATTACGCGCTGTTTGCCCAGGCGCTCGCCGAGGGCAAGGACTTGCGGGACTCCGCGACGGCGCTGGCCGCAATGTGGCCGATCGTGTCACAGCTCAAATGGGAGCGTCTGCACGACCGGCTGGTGAAGCAAGGCGACCTCTCCGCCCAACAAGTCGACTCGGTGTACGCCGCCGGTCAGCTGCGGATGTTTCAGCACATCCTGATTCAGGTGCCGCCGAACTCGACTCCGGTCGTCGAAGCGCAGAAGCGCCGCAAGGCCGAACAGCTGTTGCCGCAGGCGCGCACGGCGGGAACGCGCTTCGCGCAGATCGCGTCGAGCAATTCCGACGATCCCGGCTCACGGGTTCAGGGCGGGGCACTGGGGCTGACGGCGCGCGGCCAGTTCGTGCCGGCGTTCGAGGACGCCGCGTGGCAGCTCAAGCCCGGTGAAGTCAGTGCGGTCGTCAAAAGCCCTTTCGGCTTCCACATCATCCGCCGCCCGCCGCTCGGCGAGGTGCGCGAGTCATTCCGAACGGGCGTGCAGGAACGCATCGCCTCCCTGACGGATTCCCTGTACCTCGACAGCCTGGCGACCAAGAAGAAGATCGAGCCGGTGAGTCGGGCACCCGAATACGTGAAAGCGGCCGTGCTGGATCTGGAGGCCGCCCGTTCCAGCAACCGCAAGCTGGTGGAATACCGCGGCGGCTCGCTGCGGGTGAAGCACCTCGTGCGCTGGCTCTCGGCGCTGGACCCGCAGGTCATGCAGGCATTGCCGCAGGCGACCGACGATCAGATCAATCAGTTCCTCAAGGCGATTGCGCAGCGCGATCTCCTGATTCAGCTCGCCGACTCGGCGAAGGTCACGCTCACGCCGGAGGACTGGCAACAGATCCGTGCCGAGCACGATTCGGCGATCATGACGCTCGGCTCGATTCTGAACATTTCGCCGCAAATGCTGCGCGATTCGGCCGCGACGCCGGACGAGCGCACGAACATCGCCATGGCGCGGGTCAACGATTACGTTGAACGAGTCCTGCAGGGCCGCGCGCGATTTTTCCCCGTCCCGCCCTTCCTGGGCGAAACGCTGCGGGAGCGCGCCGACTGGAAGGTGGACGAGGCAGGCGTACGCCGCGCGGTGGAGCGGGCGCAGCAGATTCGCACCGCCAGCGATTCGAACCGGACCAACCAGCCCCGGATGACACCGGCGCCCGGTCCTGCGCCGATCGATACGAGCCCCCCCGGGAGCGCGACCCCCGGTGGCGCAGGAACCCGACGGAACTAATGAGCGTGCGTCTCGCGCTGTTCGCGTTGTTCGTCACTGCGGCCTGCGCGGGCGCTGCGCGCGCGCAGGAGCCGCAGCCGGTAGATCGCATCGTCGCGGTCGTTGGCACACGCGCCATTCTCGCCTCGGAAGTCGAGGAGGAGATGATTCAGGCCCAGGCGCAGGGGCAGCAGCTGCCCCCGGATTCTGCGGGTCGCATGATCGTGCGGCGTCAGATCCTGGACCGGATGATCGAGCTGGAACTCCTCGTGCAGCAGGCGCAGCGCGACACCGCGATCAAAATCACGGATCAGGAAGTCCTCGATCAGGTCGAGCAGACGTATCAGAACGTGCGCAAGCAGTTCCGCTCCGAAAACGAATTCCGCGATCAGATTCGGCAGGCGCGATTCGGGTCGGTGGAAGAATGGCGCCGCTGGCTCGCCGATCAACAGCGCCGGGAGCTGTACGCGCAGCGGTTGATCGAATCGGAGCGCCAGCAGGGGAAACTGCGGCCGATTCCGCCCACCGAGGCCCAGATGCGCGAGTTCTGGGAGCAGAATCGCGCGCAGCAACCCAAGCGCCCGGAGACCGTTTCCTTCCGGCAGATCGTCATCAAGTCGCAGCCCGACACGACCGCGAAGCGCATCGCCTACCAACGGGCCGAGTCGATCATGGTCGAACTGCGCCGCGGCGGCGATTTCGCGTCGGCCGCCAAGCGCTTCTCGGACGACAGCTCATCGGCCGTGCAAGGCGGAGAGCTGGGCTGGTTCCGGCGCGGGGTCATGGTCAAAGAGTTCGAGGACATGGCGTTCCGGCTGCGCCCCGGCGAGGTCTCGCCGGTGGTGGAGACGGCATTCGGCTACCACATCATCAAGGTCGAGCGCACGCAGCCGGCGGAAATCCTGGCGCGCCACATCCTCATCATCCCCGAGGTCAGCTCCGATCAGGTAGTGAAGGCTCGCACGCTGGCCGATTCCCTGCGCGCCACGCTCGCGCAGGATCCGGTCGGCTCCGGCGTAACGCTGGGTTCGAGATTCGATCAGCTCGCGAAGACCTACGGCGATCCGCTCGAGCCCAAGCTGGTCGAGGATGCACCGCTGACCGAGATGCCTCCCGAGTACCGGGAGGTCCTGGTTGCGGACACCACGCTCGGCCTGAAGCCGGTGATCGCGGAAGGCGCGATCACGCAGCGGCCCAAGTTCATCGTGTTGGAGGTGACCGCGCGCCACGAAGCGGGCGAGCTCAATTACGAGGACGTGAAGATGCGGATCCGCCAGTCGCTCGGTGATCAGCTCGCCATCCGGCACTTCGTCGATCAGCTGAAGCGCCAGACCTACGTCGACATCCGCCTCTGAGATGACCCCGCCGCCCC
>DASTDR010000292.1:0-2239 GCA_035710265.1 Gemmatimonadales bacterium
CGGGGCGAGCCGCGTCGTAGAGGAAGTCGCGCGACGCGGCAAGCTGGGTGCGCAGCTGGTCCAGGTCGACGTCGAGCAGCTTCCCCTTCCACTTGCGGATTTTGCCGGCGACGATCACGGTCTCGACGTTGCTCCGCTCCATCATCGTTACCACCGCGCCCGGCACGTTGTTCATGGGGAACACGTTGAGGTGAGTGCCGTCGAGGATGATGATGTCGGCTTCCTTGCCGACCTTGAGCGAGCCAGTCTTGCTGTCCAGCCGCAGGTGCTTAGCCCCATTGATGGTGGCGAAGCGCAGCACGTCGCGCGCATTGAGAAGCGGCGGCAGGTTGTTTCCCAGGCCCGGCCCCGGCGGCCAAGGGTTGACTGGGATGGGGCCGCTGTCGAGGACCGCCTGATTCACGACCATGCGCTGCATGGTCATGGCGGAGCGCATCTGTGTGAAGAAGTCCGCCGTCATGTTGGTCTCGACGTCGGTGCTGAGCGACGGCTCGAACGCGGGGGAGCTGAACGACTGCATCTTCAGGATGGGCGGCTCGCCGTGGCGCATGTTCATCTCGATCGGGAATGCGATCGAGACTTTGGCGCCGACATCCTTGACCTTCTGCCAGGCGGGGTCCGACATCCCGGTCATGTGGATGAACAGGTTGTCTTCGCCGACCTCGATGCCTTCGAGGGTCTCGCCGGTGAAGTCGGGGACGTCGGGGCTGACACCGGTGAGTTGATCGAGGATCGGGCGGATCCCGAACGGCGAGAGGATGTGCGCGGCGACCAGGACGCCGAGTTGGCGACCGATCGTCCAGGACTGCCGGGTCGTCGCGTTGCCCAAATAGACCTCGCCGCCCATGACAAAGCCGACCAGATCGTGGCCTGACAGATTGCCCGCGATGCGCGCCGCATCGGTCGGATACTGGTTTCCCGGAATGTTGCCGGCACTCTCGAAGAAGCCCAGCATGGCGCGACGGCCGGTATCCTTCAATGCCTTGACGGCCGCATCGGAGTGCTGCGGCGAGTGGTGGATCTGCGAGATGTCGAGCACCGTGGTCACGCCGGCGTCGAGCTGCGAGAGCCCACCGAACAGCTCGCTGATGTAGACGTCCTGCGGCCTATAGTGGTTGGCGAAGCCCGGCAGGTTCGGTTGGAGCCCACCCAGAATGTTGAAGAAATAGTTCTGCTCTGCGCTCGCCGTTCCAGTGCCGTCGTTGATCAGGATGCTGTCCGGAATTGCGCTCCTGATCGCCGTCCAGGCCTGATGATGATGAGTGTCGATGAAGCCGGGCATGACCACCTTGCCGCGGGCGTCGATCTCCGTGGCGTTTCCGGCCTGCAGGTTTCTACCGATGGCCTTGATCGTCTTGCCTTCGACGAGCACGTCGCCATCTATGAATTCCCCGAAGGTCGAGTTCGCGCCCGGCGTCCCGGGCTCCATCGTCATCACGTAGCCGTTGCGGATGACGTAGCGCCGGCCCGGCCTACCCGTATGCGGCGGCGGGTTGACGGTGTGGCCCTGCGCCCAGGCACTCGACCCGAACAGACCCATCGCCCCCGCGGCCAGGCCAGTCGCTGCCGTGCCTTTCAGGAAATCGCGGCGGGACGTCGAATGGAATTGCGGCTTACCGCGAACGCATAGCGTGCACATAATGTCCTCCTCCCAATGACAGGTTAATTAGCCCCAACGGCGCCAGTCAAGGCATCGTTGTTTGGCTAACACCTGGCCCGCCCGAACAATGCAGGGCTCGAGGTAGCCTCCCGCGTTGTAATGTGGCGCGCGCCCGTCCTTTTGCCGCCTGTTTGTTTTCAGTTGGCCGCTGCGCACGATTGACACCTAACCGCGAAAGCGCGAACGTGTCTCTGCTCCGCGGCATCCCCGTCGTGACAGAACCTGCACGCTCCATCGGCCGACTCGGCTTCCGGCGCTGGTACGAGCGTCGGCTGATCGAAGGCCATGCCTGGCTGATCTCGTGCTTTCTCTGCGCGCTCGGCATCGCGGCCTCGCTGGAAGGCATCAGCTTCAAGCGCGCAGAATCCATTCCGCTCCTGGTGTTTGTGTTCCTGGGAGGAGTCGTCTGCTGGTACGCGCTGCAGCGCTATCGTGCGATCATGGATGAGGCGGAGCGACTCGGCGAGCGCTCAATCTGTGGCGGCTGTCGGGCCTACGCTGCGTTCAAGCTGATTGGTGACGACCCGAAGATCAGCGTGCGCTGCCGCAAGTGCGGCAACGAGTGGCGGCTCGACGACT
>DASTDR010000293.1:0-2220 GCA_035710265.1 Gemmatimonadales bacterium
CACTCCCCACTCCCCACTTCCCGTACGCACGACGATCCTGGCGCCTCTCACCGCAGATCTGCACTTCAGGGGGTTCTCGCGCGTGTACCGGCGTGGTGGACGGTACGGACCGCACTGGTTCGAATACGCCGACGTTACGAAAGAGTCTCCGTGGCGACCCATCACGGGAACGGCAACGCGGTTCGGGGACGTACGGTCGCTGCTCCAGGAAAGCGACGACCGTTACATCGTGATGGTTCCCGGTGACGAAACGACCGTGGAGTTCGACGCGACAGACGTCAAAGACCCTGGTCCAGGCTGGACGCGCACCTTCCTCTTATATAGCGATGGCTGGATCAAGGATTCCGATCTGAATACCGCCCACGGGACCACGGTCGGGCCGCTGCCATACCATGCCATCACGTCGTACCCGTACGCTCCTGGTGACGGCTATCCGGCGGATTCGACACGACAGCGCTACCTGCGGGAGTACAACACGCGCGTCATCAAGCGCGGCGCATCTGATCACTGATGGCGTGAAATGGCCTGCTGGACTTTGCGGCTGAGATCGACGTAGGGCTCCAAGTGATCAGGGAATAAACGGCACCGGGTCGGTCGAGCGACCAGCGGTGCCGTTCCATGTTTCGTATCGCCCTCTGCCGGCGCCGCCTGCACCGGTGGGGCTGCCTGGGCGATCGTCTCGGCCGCGCGGAATTCCGCCTGCGCGAGCTCGTGCTGGCCGAGCTTCCACGCGGCAAAGCCCTTGAGGAAATGCGCCTCGACGCTGCGGCTGTGCGATCCGAGAACGGCGTCGAAGTGCCGCAGCGCGCCGGCCCAGTCGCCGCGCAGTAGCGCGACCTGCCCGAGCCGCAGCAGCGGCCCCGTTTCCTCGCGATTGAGCTCCGCGGCTCGTGCGAATTCGCGCTCCGCCCGCGTGAGATCCCAGGGAGCACCGGCATCCGGGCAGGCGTACAAATCGCCCAGGCGTGAATGCGCGCGCGCGCTCCCGGGATTCACGTCCACCAACTGCCGCCACGCGGTCTGGGCGCCGCGGTAATTCCCGAGCTCGAGCTCCATGTTGCCGAGATAGTAGAGCACGTCTTCGTGGCGCGGGTTGAGCTCGAGCGCCTTTGCGTAGGCGTCCCGCGCGTCGCTGGTCCGTTGCTCCACGCGCGCGGTCGTCGCCGCGCGGTACAGCGACCAGAACTCCTGGATCGATCCCCGACGAATGCTCAGCGTCTGATCGGCGGTCACGTTGGTCTGCGTTTGACGTTTGCCGTCGGGCCACGCCACGACGACGCTATCGACCTGCCGGCGCTCCCCAAGGCCGAAATGCTCGGTGGGATCGTTTTGTGACAGATAGGAGGCCTGCGCGCCGACTTGGCGCACCATCACCAGCGTATCGGCGACCACGCGAATCGTCGCTCCGGCGGCGCGTTCGTCGACCTTCACGTTGAGCCAGTGGTTGCGATTCCCGCCGTCATTGCGCAGCAAAGCGATTGCGCCACCATGATGCACGACGACGATGTCCAGGTCGCCGTCGTTGTCGTAATCGGCGAACGCGGCGCCGCGGCCCACATGCAGCGAATCGAAATAGGGACCACTGACCTTGGACGCGTCATAAAAGCCGTCGCGCGCGCCGCGGTTCCAGAACAGCTGTGCCGTTTGGGGGGCGAGCAGTCGCGGGGCGTCGCGTTGCTGGAAGGTGTGGCCGTTCGCCATGAAGAGGTCGAGCCGGCCGTCGTTGTCGTAGTCGAAGAAGAACGTGCCCCAGCCGACGAAGTCGAGCGTGCTCTGGCCGAGGCCGAAGCGATCGGCGTCATCCCGGAAGTCGAGCGGCGCGTTGCCGAGGTGACTGTAGAGGGCGTTCTCCTGCGCGATCCAATGGGTGATGAAGATGTCCTCGTCCTGATCGCCGTCCCAGTCGCCCACCGCGAGGCCCATCGCACTGCGGTAGTCCGCTACATGGGCCTGGTGACTGATATCGGCGAACTTGCCGTTGCCCAGATTGCGAAACAGCTGATTGTCCGTGACATCGTTCGCGACGTACAGGTCGGGCCAGCCGTCGCCATCGAGGTCCGTCCATGTCGCTTCGAGACTCTTGCCCCTGTCGCCGAGCACACCCGCGGCCGCCGCGACCTCAGTGAACGTGCCGTTGCGATTGTTGTGAAACAGCAGATTGCGCTCGGGTGGGAACACGCTCGGATTGATGCTTGCCGGATTCTCCTCGTCCATGTGGGC
>DASTDR010000294.1:0-2166 GCA_035710265.1 Gemmatimonadales bacterium
CCGGACGCTCGTGTAGAGCATGTGGCATCCCGCCACGTCCCGGTCAGGCCACTGCTCGGGCGGCAGTTCCGCCGGGTCGCCCTGTTCGCCGCGCAGCACGCCCAGGCCGCCGAAGACGTCCCGCCCGAGCTGCGCGTACGAGTAGCCCGCCGACACGATCAGGATGGCTATCAGCAGGCCGCACGCCGCTCGAAGACGTCCCGGTGTGACCACGCGACACTCGCTTCAGCGATTATCCTCCGGGATTCGGCTAGAATGCGGCGCGAGGAGAAGGCCGATGGTGAATCGCACCCGACGGAAGATTCTGGCAGCGGGCGCGGCGGCAACGGCGGCTGCAGCAGCCCCGCGCGTGTTTGCTCAGCAGGCGGGCCAGGGCGAGGCAGGCGCGTCTTTCTATGTGAGGGGCCCCGTTCGCATCCACTACGAAGTGGCGGGTGCGGGCTTTCCACTGCTCCTCATCGCCGGTGGCGGCTTGAACTCGACGATCGCGGGGTTGAAGAACGGCTCGCCCTTCAACCCGATCGAGGAGTTCAAGAACGAGTGCCGGTGCATTGCGTCGGACCTGCGCAATGCCTACTCCGGGCAATCGTCCGGCCCGCTCGAGATCGACCGGCCATGGGATGCCTACACCGACGATCACATCGGCCTCATGGATCATCTCGGCATCGACAGGTTCATGGTGCTCGGCTTCTGCATTGGCGGTCCCTTCATCTGGAACCTCCTCGAACGCGCGCCGCGCCGTGTCGTCGCCGCCGTGCTGGCGCAGCCGAGCGGGTCGCGCCCGGAGATGCGCGACCTCTTCTACGAGAACAACATGAAGGGTTGGGGTCCGGAGATCGTCAAGCGGCGGCCTGACGTGACGATGGACAGGGTGGACAAGTTCCTGACGAAGATGTACCGCACGGACCCCGATTTCGTCTTCACGGTCACACGCGACTTCGTGCGCAACTGCCAGACGCCGGTGCTGATCCTGCCGGACGACATCCCGTCGCATCCGTACGCCGTGGCGATGGAGGCCGCCATGCTGGCGCCGAAGGCGGAAGTGAGCATGTTCCCGTGGAAGGAACCGAAGGAGCGGATTCCCCTGGCGGTGCGCCAGATCCGCTCCTTTCTCCGGGCACATCGGCCCGCGTCGACGTAGGTTTCTTAGTCCTTCTGGACGCGGATATTCATGCTGCCGGACACGCCGGACGGAAGGACTTCCACCCTCCAGTCACCGGTGGGTCCGGATTGCGAGGTGAACGTGCCGTTGTTCGTGAGGCTTCCCGACCAGACGGTGCGCCCGGTGGCGTCCAGGACGAGCACCGTCCCGCTACCGGACGAAATGGAATTCGAGATATTGACTCTGGCCGCCGTGCCTGTGTTCCGCCACGAGTAACCGCCGCCGGTCGAGAAATTGTTGGCGCCACTCAACTGCCATTGGAAGTCGTCCGTGTTGTTGGCGATTTGCGGATCGCTGCCGACACCGGTGCCCGTCGGGCCACCGGCTGGATTGCTTTCGGGGTCGCCGCTGCATGCCACGGTCAACAGCACGAGCAGCATTACGGCGAATTGCCGAAGGAACAGACCTGTCATGATGTGCCCCCCCTCCATATCCGCAAATAGCAAGAAAGGGGCCGCGTGAAGCGCGCGCGTGCTCAGCCGTTTTTCGCCCGAAAGAACCGCAGACGCGAAGCATGGGGCACTCCGCGAGTCTCGGCGTCGCGTCAAACGTGCCGTGGACGTCAGTGCATTGACAGTTCTGGCGTCGTGAAAAACGGCGCAGAATCGCGTGTCTTCAGCGCCTGACCTCGGGCTCTTGCGGTGCGGGAGCGGCGATCATTTCCCTGCGGAGGTCGACGACGCCCCCGACCGTCACGACGTCTTTGAAAGCGAGGGGCGCGCGTGATTTGACCAGGGGTCTGCGCTCGAGCGCCGCGCGGAGGTTGTCGCGCTCTTCGTCGCTGAGAATGCCCTTCATCGCCTCCATGAGTGCGGCCCGCTCCTCATTCCCGGGGCGGAGCCGGGCTTTGAAACGCTCGACGCCCGCCATCGCCTTGAGCCGCTGCGCGGGTGGCAGCAAAAGCCGCGCGACCTGAAGTTCCATACCGGACTGCACGACGAAGTTGCGGGGCTCGCCGTTCTGGGGCAGCGAGACGGAAACGAGAAGGCCACCGGCAGTGCCGC
>DASTDR010000295.1:0-7369 GCA_035710265.1 Gemmatimonadales bacterium
CCATCAACGCCGCGCGGTTCACGCCTGTGGACTCGACGTTGATTCCGACGGGGACGATCGCGAGCGTCAGCGGCACGCCGTTCGATTTTCGCCGGCCAACGGCGATTGGCGCACGCATCGCTCAGAACGACACGCAGCTCCGCTATGGACTCGGCTACGACCACAACTTCGTGCTCACGAGGAGCACGGGGGGGGGCGACACTCTGACGCTGGCGGCGCGCGTGGAGGAGCCGTCGAGCGGGCGGGTGCTGGAGATCTTCACCACGGAACCGGGACTACAGTTCTACTCCGGCAACTTCCTGGATGGCACGCTGCACGGGAAGGGCGGCGTGGTCTATCGTCACCGCTACGGTTTCGTGATGGAGACACAGCACTTTCCGGATTCGCCCAACCAGGCCGCGTTCCCTTCCACGATCCTGCGGCCGGGTCAGCAGTACCGCTCGCGCACCGTCTTCAAATTTGGCACGATTGGGCTTTAGCTACGCGGACACCAATACCGCCGCCGGTGCCGGCCCGGCGTCCACGAGCTGCTTGGTCACGGGCTCCACGCGGAGGTTCAGCCCTTCCAGAGTGCGGGAGCCGAGCAATGTCAGGTCACCTGGCTCACCAAAGACGACATCGGGTTTTCGATCTCGATGTCGACTCGAAACGTCCCCATATCGCTCGGCATAGTAGCTCCTGAAGGCATGCCGAGTAGTACCAGATCGATCCAGGCCGTGTCAATATCCCTCGGCTATTTCTGAAAAGCAGCCTTTACGGTGCTGTTCAACACGTGGTGGAAACACAAAAGCCGGAGAGCTCTCGCGAGTTGCCGATAGCGGATCAACTTGGACAGTATGGTACTGGCGATTGAAACTCGTCACTCGACGCTTTAGACCACTGCTGCGGCTTGTGGGAAATTACGTCGCGAGGCGCCGAGGGTGAGTAGTAGTTACGGACCACATAGGATGAGAGGAGGACCGGAGCCGATACGCAGGGGGTAGGGACTAGTTGAGTAGGTCGTATCAGTTCTTTGATCATCACAGACACGCGTTCCCTAACGACCTGTGAATCGCTCGTGTCGGAAAGAAAGCCTTATGACAGCTGCAACAATTGGAGTGGGATACCCTGAACGGACCTGGCGCTTGGGCGTCCAGTGGACAGCGGTGGTGGCGGCGGCACTCGCCGGCTTCGCCGTGACATTGATCTTGACCGCCTTGGGCGCGGCGATCGGCCTGACGGCCGGCGCAGCCTCGAACGGCGTTGACGGTCCAGCCGTCGGCGCGGGCGCGCTCATTTGGTGGACGCTGAGCGTCATCGCGGCAGGCATCGTTGCCGGCCGTGTGCTGGCGACATCGGCCGGGACCGATGTCAGGTACAACCGCCTCATGAACGGCACGCTGGCGTGGGTCCTGGGCGTCATCATCCTGCTGTTCCTGCTCGCCAACGGCGTCGGCAACATGATCGGCGGACTGGGCGGCGGACTGGGCGCCGCAGCGGCTACACACAACCTGCCATCCGGCACGCCGGCTGATTCGGTGCACGTAGCACGCACCGCGGCCGCGGTCGGTTCAGGCGCCGCGTGGGGCCTGCTGATGTCGATGCTGCTCGGCCTGGGCGCGACGATCATGAGCGCGGGCAAACGCGCAGTGCGACCGGAACTGGAACCGGTGCGTTCGCGCTAACCACCCAAAAGCACGGAAACACGAAAGCCGGAGAGCGGTTGCTCTCCGGCTTTTGTTGCGTGTACAATCTCGTCATGCGTCGCGATTCCATCACTCCTCCAAACCGGGGCCGGCTGTTTCGGCTGCTGTGGCCGCTGACGTCCTACCTCGTCACGAACCTGACCGTGACGGTGTTCTGGTTCTTTTTCTTCGTGTTGAATCGGACGAGCGTCAAAGGCCGGAAGAACGTCGGCACGGCGCGCAATACGCTGCTCCTCTCCAATCACCAATCGATGCTCGACAGTTTTCTCGTGGGCTTGGCGGCGTTCTATCCGCGCTCGCTGTTGCAGCCGCACCTGTTACCGTGGAATCCCGCCGCGGCCGAGAATTTCTATCGGACTCGGGTCCTGGCGTGGCTCGCGGACAATTGGAAATGCATTTGGGTCCGGCCGGGGCGCCGCGACCTGCACGCCCTGCACCGGATGATCCAGGTGTTGCCGAGTGGGGTGATGACGCTGTTTCCCGAGGGCACGCGCACGCGCGACGGCTCGGTGGGGCCGGGGCAGGCGGGCACGGGCCTGCTCATTCTGGCGACGCGGGCGCGGGTGATTCCCGTCTCGATCGAGGGGATGCGGGAGGTGCTGCCGATCGGCACATCGATCCCGCGGGTGTTCAAACGGATCACGGTGACCTACGGCCCGCCCGTGGATTATGCCGACTTTCTGTCACAGCCGCGGACGCGGGAGACGGCGCAGGCGTTGATCGATCGGGTGATGGCTGCGATTCGGGCGCAGCTCGAGTCGATCAGATCCCGGCTGCGCTGACGGAAACGTCCTCGTGCTGCGCGCTCTTGCGCTCCACATAGGCGCGATACCCGCAGTCACACTGCGCGTACGTCCGACCCTGCCGGTCGCTCCGAAAAAACAGCTGGACCTTGCACGCCGGACAGCGCGCCGGTCCGGCATCGTTCGCGAGATCGAGCCGCGTCGCCGAGCGGTTCATCCGTGCCCTCGAGTCCCATTACGCGGCGTGATGGGTCTGTGAATCGCCGGCCAGGACAAATAGCCCGCGGGCGGGCCGTAGACGATCGGCGGATCGCAGGCGCACGCGCCGGCGTGAGCCGGCGTCTCGACCTGCGCACTATCTGGAAGACGGTACGATACGGTCGTCGCATCGGCGATGTCGCCGCCACAGGTATGACAATGGATCTCGGACATGTGCAGCTCCAATCTCAGGTCGCCCGGAAATGCAGCGGATCGCGGAAGTTCTGTAACTCCCGGTAGTAGTACAGCGGCGTCGGCCGGCGATCGGCGCCGAATCGGAGCCCTTTCAGGAACGCCAGCTCGTCAGGGCTCGTCCCGCGGCTGAGCACGGGATCGCGCAGGAACTCCAGGAATCCCGGTTCCGCCTCCTCATAACCGCCGAAGCGTTCGACGTACTCGAACGACCGCACGGCGGGCGCGCCGCGGCGGGCGGGGCCGGGGGTCGTCAGGGTGATCTCGATGGCGAACGTCACCGCATCCCAGCGCCACGAGCCGATCAGGGACTCGAGCCGGGCGTGTTGCTTCGCCGTCACATGCAGCACGTCGCTCCCCAGTCCCGCCACCTCGAGCAGCTTCACGCCCACGAGCCGCTCGAGCTCGCCGAAGGGCTGGCGCTCGAAGATCGCGCGCACCTGCGCCAGCTGACTCGGCAGGCATTTGTCGAGGAGCAGCTCACGCAGCTCGGGAAAGAGCGGCTCGGTATCGCCCAGCCGGCGCTTCAGGTCTTCCTTGAGATGCGCATCGGCGACGCGGGCGAGCTCGCCCGGCGGCAGCTTCAGGAACCGATCCATCCGATCGTAGATGTCGGTGCGGTCCGGTGCCGGCGGCGCCTTCTTGCGGGTGAGCAGCTGCGACACGTACGACTCGGTGACGGCCGCGGCATGTGCCAGATCGCGCTGCTCCAGTCCGAGCTCGTCCAAACGCCGTCGGATGATCAGGGCCACGTCCATGTTTAACTACCTCCGTTAAGCATTAATCATCACAGATCTGTCACTTGACAAAGATAGTCAAGTGCCGTACGTTGCGCCAGTCCAGTTGATGGGTAGTGCTCTGAAACGAAGCTTTACGGTTACAAGGGAGTCAGTATGTACGCACGCAATGTCACGCTGCATCTCAAGGCCAATCAGTCCGCCGAATTCACGCGCACGCTCGAGAAGGACGTGTTGCCGATGCTGCGCAAGCAGGCGGGCTTCAAGGACGAGATCACGTTCCTCGCGCCCGACGGCAACGAGGCCCTGGCGATCAGCCTGTGGGAGAAGAAAGAGAATGCCGAGGCGTACGGCCGCGACACCTACCCCACCGTGTTACAGACGCTCGAGCGGGTGGTCGACGGCACGCCTGAAGTAGATAGCTACGAGGTGTCGAATTCGACGTTCCACAAGATCGCCTCGCAGAATCAGAGTCAGCCGATCGCACGATAAGCGAAGCGAAGCAAGCAAGGCACGGAAGCCGGGGAGCGATCGCTCCCCGGCTTTCGTTTTGGCGTTGCGAGCCCCAGCCCTACCGCCTCACATTCGTCGGCGCTGCGGTCGCCTCGTTGTCCGGCGGTAGCGCGTCGCGCGCGCTGAGGAGGATCGCGACGGCCTTGAACGTCACCTTCCCGACCACGCCATCCTCTGGCGTGAAGGTGTACCGGAAGTTGAATTCCGTCGTCCGGGCCCCCGGCCGCGCGGGCACCGCCAGCGCCATCTGGTCGACGAACACGAACCCGCCCGGCGTGCCCTTGAACAACTGCACCCCGACTGTTTCGGGATACCGTGCGTTCCGCACGCTCACACCCACGGTCCGGGTCTGGCCCACGAGCGCCGTGGTTGGCGCGTCGACCTTCGTGATCGCCACATCGTGCGTGCGTACCGGCACGGTGCCGGTCGTCGACGCTGTGCGACCGTCCGGCGTCGTCACGGTGTAGCGCACCGTGTAATCACCGTCGGTGGCGTATTGGTGGCCGGGACAGCAGCTCGTCCCCGTCGCCCCGTCACCGAAGTCCCACGTTTCGGTTTCGAGCCCCAGCTGCCCCGGGTCGAAGGCGGACCCAACGAACTGAATCGGGTCGAACACCGAGGGGTCCCCGGGGGAGAAGAACTGGATCGTGGGGACGGGCAGGGGCGTCGGCTCGAACAGGAACTCGAGTGCGCTGCGTTGGTCGTCGTAGCCGCCGAGCTGGATGTAGTAGGTCGTGCCCGCCGTCGCACGGAACGTCAGCTTCCAGAAAAAACCAGCCTGGCACGCCTGCCGCACGAGGTCGAACAGGGACGTGCCGGTATACGCCACGGCCGCGGACAGCACTACCCCCTTGGTCTCGCTTACCGAAATCGAGCCCGTCGTCGTCGGCGTGAATGCGTACCAGGCCGTCCTGGTGACGCCATTGCCGAGGAACGTGCAGCTCCCCTGTTGCTCGCCCTCTTCGACGGTCGCGGCCGCGAGGTCGAGCGGTTGGAGCGAGGGCAGCGTGGTCAGAGTCGTCGCGTTGGCGAAGTCGTCGTTGGGCGGCCGTGGGATGGCGTTGACGCGCAGTTCGAGCAGCCCCCCGGCGTCGAACCAACCGTGCACTTGGATCGCGTATTGCGTGCCCGCCTCTGCGAGAAACGCCACCCGCTCGCCCAAGGGGTCGCAACCGATCTCAACCAGCTCACTCAGCGAGGCGCCGCTGTAGACCGCGGCGACGCCCGAGAATCTCCGATTGTTTTCGACCGAGACCCACCCGGTCTCCGTCGGCGTGAAGCTGTACCACGCACTTTTTCTCGCGAAGCCGGAGAAGTTTCTACACGAAGACGTCGGCTCGTCCGGCTCAACGTCCGCCCCCGTGAGATCCACCACGTCGGTGAACGGCAGCGCCGCAATCACGATGGCGTTCGCGAAATCGTCGTTCGCGGGCGCCGGGTACGGCTCAATCGTCAGCTCGTAGGTGCCGACGCCACCGGCGTTGAGGCCAAAGTCGCAGCACGCCGTCGCCGCGACGGTCAGAATGCCGCTCGCGGGGAGCGTGATGAGCGCCCGCGCGTTGGTCCCCTCCCCGCCATCATCGACAAAGGCGATCACGTTGCAGTCGCCGTCCAAGACGCCGAAGAACGGATTCTCGAGCGTCCCGTTCGCGGTCGCCTGGCCCTCCAGATTGATCGTCACCACGCTGTTCGGCGTGCCCGCGATTCGCAGGAAGTCGATGTCGCCCGTGGCGGGGGGCTCCGGGTCCAGGCTCCCGTTCACCGCGAGCCCGGTCCCCAGCGGTCCGAGGTCTTGCCCCGTGGAACACGTGTTGTTGGGCTCCACATCCGCCACCTGGGTGAGCTGGAACAGCGGCGGTCCAACGGGGTCGCGATCCCTGGCGCAACCGAAGACGAGCAGGCCCAGGATCCACCCCACTGTCCCTACTAGTCGCGAGCCGTTCATGAGAACCTCCGCGCCGTGTGAGCAAAACAAGAACCGGCTAAGCAGGTAGCCTGCTCAGCCGGTTTCGCGATTTGCTCCCCTCGAGACATGGGCGATCCTAATACAACAACGTCTCGGGGATCAACGCATCTGAGGGGGCGCAAATATACGGGCAGCAGCGCGCGGGGCAAGCTTTAGTGTCCTCGTCCCCCGTGCGCGCCTTGGCGGAATCTTCACGATTAACTTAGGCTGGCACGGCTAGCCTCGTCGTCACACCGAAGGAGGAGTCTCCATGCGTAGCTATTCGATCGCGGCAGCACTCCTGCTCGCCGCCGCTCCACTCGCTGGCCAAGGACGGGAGGCGGTCGTCTCACTGTACGCCGGCGGTGCCGATCACCTTGCCGACCTCCAGCCGTCGCCGCCCGCGTGGTTCATGCCAGGCTACGCCGTCGGCTTCAGCGCCGGCGTCCAGCTCAACCCCAAGTTCGGCATCCACGGCGATTTCACATACACGCGCAACGACGTCCAAGGCAGCGGGCCGATGGCGGGCGGCGACGTCAACCGCTTCTACTATGGCGTGCATGCCAAATACCGCTATCCGATGGGGAAGTGGAGCCCGTTCGTCTTTGGCGGACTTGGCGCCGTCTCAATCGATCAACTCAGTCCGGAGGCATTTGACCCGACCACGCGACCCGCCGCGATGTTCGGCGGGGGCGTGTACTACAAGATTCCGTCGAGCCGACTGGAGATCATGGGTGAAATAAAGGGCCTGACATACAACTGGAACATGGCAGGCTTCAATCGGAACATGCTGGACGTGACCTACGTCGTCGGAATGGCCTATCGGTTCGAATTTGAGTGGCCACTCTGACGAGTAGATCCCTTCACTGCGCCGATGCTCAACGCTCTTTTGGCGGCCGCGCTCCTCCTCCAGGGGCATGAGTCCGTCCCCGCCGAGCGGTTAGCGGCGCGCGAGCGGTATCGGGACGACAGGTTCGGGATGTTCATCCACTGGGGCGTCTACAGCCTCCTCGGCAACGGCGAGTGGGTGATGCAGAATCGTCCCATCGCGGTGGCTGACTACGAGTGGCTCGCCACCACCTTCAATCCGGTGAAGTTCGACGCGCAGGCGTGGGTGGCGCTCGCCAAAGCCGCCGGCATGAAATACATCACGATCACGGCGCGCCATCACGACGGCTTCTCGATGTTCGCCACGCGGGCAACGCGGTCCAACATCGTGGACTGGACGCCGTTCAAGCGCGATCCGATGCGCGAGCTCGCGGAGGAATGCCGGCGACAGGGGATCAAGCTCTTCTT